>PMXH01000231.1 GCA_003165855.1 Acidobacteriaceae bacterium
GGGCGAGCCGCGCGAAGCGTCGCGTTCTTTGCGACGCAATAGGCGCGTCCGCTCGCCTCCTTATTTGCATGCCGATGCCTCCTTTCCCCCGTTCACTGCATCAAACCCTCTGTTCAACGACGAACCTGCATAAACACTGCTTTTTCAACACATCAGCCGCCTCTCAATGGTAAAATAAACACTCACCCACTATGCCTCTTAAAACACTATTTCTGAACCCTCCTTCTTTCGAAAACTTCGACGGTGGCGCCGGCTCCCGTTGGCCCGCCACCCGCGAGATCGAGTCATATTGGTATCCCGTGTGGCTGGCTTATCCGGCCGGGATGCTGGAGGGGGCACGGCTGCTGGATGCGCCTCCGCACTATGTTTCGGCGGAGCAGACGATTGAGATTGCCAAGGACTATGAGTTTCTGGTGCTGTTTACCTCGACTCCGGGGTTTCCTGGCGACATTGGGCTAGCCAAGGCCATTAAGGCTGCGAGCCCGAAGATCAAGATTGCTTTTGTGGGACCGCACGTCAGCGTGCTGCCGGAGAAGTCTTTGCGGGATTGTCCGGCGATCGATTTTGTGGCGCGTAAGGAGTTTGATTACGCGGTTGTGGACTTTGCCAAGGGCAAGGCGTTGGAAGACATCCCTGGGATTTCGTTTTTGAAGGATGGGAAGGTCGTACACAATCCGGATGCGCCGCAGATTCAGGATCTGGATGCGCTGCCGCATGTGACCGACGTCTACAAGCGCGATCTCGACGTAACGCGTTACAACGTGCCGTTTCTGCTGAATCCTTATGTGTCGCTGTACACGACGCGGGGGTGCCCGGCACAGTGCACGTTCTGCCTGTGGCCGCAGACTTTGAGCGGACATCCGTGGCGCAAGCGTTCCACCGACGATGTGGCCGCGGAAATGGCGAAGGTGAAGGCTTACTGGCCGGAAGTGAAGGAGTTTTTCTTCGACGACGACACCTTCAACATCCAGAAGGCGCGCACCATCGAGTTGTGCGCCAAGCTGAAACCGCTGGGACTGACTTGGTCCTGCACATCGCGCGTGACCACCGATTTCGAGACGCTGAAGGCGATGAAGGAAGCCGGTTGCCGGCTGCTCATCGTGGGCTATGAATCGGGCGACCAGCAGATTCTGAAGAACATCAAGAAGGGCGCAACCGTCGAGCGTGCCCGCCAGTTCACCAAAGACTGTCACAAGCTGGGCCTGGTGATCCACGGCGACTTCATCATGGGCTTACCGGGCGAGACGCATGAGACCATCAACACCACGATTGCGTTCGCCAAAGAGTTGGACGTGGAAACCATTCAGGTTTCGGTGGCGCACGCTTATCCTGGGACTGAGCTTTATGACTACGCGGTGAAGAATGGGTTTATGGTGGGTGACAACAAGATGGTGGATGAAGGCGGCCACCAGTTGGCGCACATCCAGTATCCGGGGCTGCCGGCGGATGACATTCTTTCGGCGGTGCACCGGTTCTACGATGAGTATTATTTCCGGCCCAAGGCTGTGTACCGCATCTTGCGGAAGGCCGTGTTTGACAGGAACGACCGCAAGCGGCTTTACAAAGAGGCGAAGACCTTCCTGAAGCTGCGCTCGCAACGCAACAAGCTGGTGAAGCAGCATAGCGACGACGCGGCTGCGGCACTGGCCAAGGCGTAATTAAACCTTTTCACCACAGAGACACGGAGAAAACCTTTTTATTGTTTTTGGTTTTTCCAGCTTTGTGGTTTCTCCGTGGCTCCGTGCCTCCGTGGTAGCTTGAGAATTAACCACCCAAACTTCCAGTGAACTTTCGCAAGTATCTTGTGCTGGCCGGAGTCACGGTGTTTGCCGCGGCCGGAGACTCCATGCTCTCGCATGGGATGAAGCAAGCCGGCAACATCTCCCTGAATCATCTGCAAAGCGTGATCTTCGCGGTACTCAATCCCTGGGTCGCGGGCGGAATTTTGCTTCTGCTGGCTTTCTTCGCGACCTACATGACGGCGCTTTCGTGGGCCGATCTCACTTACGTTCTGCCGGCAACTTCGCTCGGCTATGTGCTGCTGGCGCTGGTAGCCAGATTTCTGCTGCACGAGCATGTCAGTCCGCTGCGCTGGCTGGGGATTGCGTTGATTACCGGAGGGGTGGGATTTATTGCGGGCGGGCCGGAGTTGACGAAGCATGAGCATAGTGCGGCGCCCGTGGACGAACCATGTGCTGTGGCGCCGTCCCCACTTCTCGCAAAAGACGCGAGAAATGGGGCATCCGGAGTTGAATTATGAAAGCCATCTACACCTGGAATGCGATCCTCGCCATCGTCTTCGCATCCGTGGTGGGCGATGTGCTGCTGGCGCGCGCTATGAAGCAGGTTGGGGATGTGGGAGCTTTGAGGCGGCGCGTGGGATTGGTTGCCGTGATCCGACGGACGCTGGGCAATCCCAACTTTCTGCTGGGGGTCATGGCGATGGCCGTGGCTTTCTTCAGCTTGCTGTTCGCGCTTTCCTGGGGAGACGTAAGCCTGGTGGCCCCTGCCGCCGCTTCCCTCACCTTCATCGGCAACGCCGTGGCCGCGAAAATCTTCTTGCACGAGAGGGTGGACCGGCGGCGATGGATTGCGGCTTCTCTCGTGGCGGCGGGCGTGGCGCTGCTGGCGGGGTAGTGGAACCTGACCGAATTGGCCTGGACCTGCGAATGAAGCTCGCAAACTCAACGATGGGCGTTCTTTTGGTCTTCCTGCCGCTGTTCGCTCAAAATTGTATATCTCAATCGTTCAAGATCCGCACGGTTCGGAAACAGTGATTCCAGAATCGCCAGCTGAGTGCGGGCAGCATTGTATTTCTTGGCCTTACGGTCGTTTTGTATGGCCTGAACACTTTGGTCCAAGATCAGTTGTTCGATCTGGATCGCGGTCCCGTTCTGCGGGTTGAGCATCTTCGCGCGCCGCGCCCAGTAGAGGGCGCTATCGTCTTCCGGATACAAAAGATGTCCCTTCACCAGAGCGGCGCGCGCCTTTTCCACATAGATTTCAGCCGGCGTGGGACGCGGCTGGATCGGCTGCGCGCGATGGTGGAAAGAAATGTCAGATCCCGAACCGTTTAGTGTCCTGGTGTCGGGTTGCTTCACGATTGCCAACTTGCCGATAGGCTGAATTGTCGTGTCTGTCGCCGGTTGAATCGTCGGGAGCGTCACGGGCTGTATTGTCGGGACCGTCACGGGCTGGGTTGTCGCAACCGTTGCGGGCCTAAGCCAAAGCAGCAGACTGTTACAACCAGCCCCATGATCAATAGAAACTCCCACAGCGGTTTGGGTTTTGGCTTGGCTTTCGGCGACGGTATCAGAGATGTCGAACTCGAGGTAGCGATCCAGCCTCCGACCAGGGCTATTTCTGGTTCGAGAGTCTGTTCGCAGGTCTCTGCATGCAGAATTAACCCTCCGCCCCATCCTAGGGCTAGGAAAATCACACGCAGGAACTCGCTATCCCAGCCCCAAGGGGTAAGTCCGAGACCAGCAAACAGTCCGAACCCCAGAGGGAATGCCAACAAACAAAGACCAAACAAGATACCGCGGCTGCGGGTAGAACCCCAGTGCTTGTCGATAGCCAGTCCACCCACGAATCCGAAACCGCTCGATACCAATGCCATGAGCAGGGTTGCCTGGAGGGCTGACCGGAGCGCTTGCGGATCGGGGGGTGAACCCGGTGGAATCTGCCGGGCAGCATAGACAAATGCCCCGTTCAGGAATCCACAAATCCCACCAAAAAATGCCCCTGCAAAGGCCCCCTTGCTGGCGGCGCAGTGCGGTTGGTAGCGTATTCCTCGTACCCATGCCGCCGTCACTTGATAGGCTATGAAACCCCAGGCCAGCAACTCCGCGATGGATCGTGCGTGGTCCGTGAGTGCCTTTTCGAGCGCTTGATGAAGAACCACGATGAGCACCGCAATCCCGATACTACAAACCAGCAGACGGGTTCGGTCTGCAATTTTCTCCGGCGATAGATCGCTGTGTAGACCCAGAACCAACTCAGTGATCCGGTCAAACAGCACCAGCGTGGCAATCACCATGATGACCACGACGTAGGCAAAATGTTCTTCACTGAGCGCGGTGGGTAATCCGGAGAAGATCAAGGAACCTAACCCCGCGCCACACGCTGCAAAACCGAGAGTCTTCCAGCGCGCGCGGCGATTGTAAGAAATCGGGCGGGAAATAGATTGAGTTGCCACAGTGGCCACACCTCATTCCGTCGAAGGCAATGGTTCAAGTTGTCCAATGGCCATTGGCAAGCTGGGCTTGCCCTGCCATCTACTCGGGAAGCGAGAGCTGCGGACCAAATAGCGCAGCCTTCTTGCCTCCTTCAGAAAAGTCAAAACTCACGCAAGACATCGCGTGGGCTTCGCCATCGTCCTAATTGTCCGGGGGGAAGAATCAGAATTAAAGATCTCGGGGATTCTACACAACGGAAAGCGAAATTATTACAATTCGGAGTTTTGTTCGTTTTTCGTAAATCGCGGCGACGCGAGAGTTGGGATATGCGGCGGACGCCGGGCAACCCAACTTCCGCCGCCTACTTCTGCTGAATTGAGTCGAGGTATTTGGTGATGGCTTCCAGCCTCACTTCTCCCCAGTCCTGGTCGGATTCGACCTGGTGGAAGATTGGTCCCCAGATGGGCATGTCGCGATTGCCGTGGATGAGGGGGGCGGGATCTTTTCCTTCGATAATTGCCTTTACGCGCTGGTAGGGAAATTTTCCGGCGTTGCGTTGCGCGATGAGGGTGAGGTCCGGGGGAGCTTGCTTGAGGCCGAGGGAAGCTGGTCCGTGGCCGCGGCCATCGGAGCCGTGACAGGCGGCACAGTGGTATTGAAAGATCTTCGGTCCTTCGATGGGCTCATGGGCGGAGCGATCGGGATGAGGATCGGCGGAGGTCTTCTGGGTTTGAGCTGGGCAAATCAATGGGAAGAATAACAACAGGGTGAGAATCAGGGATGGGCGCATGGGATACCTCCATAGGGAGTGACGGCGAGCGGCCCTATGCAACCAGTCTATATGTTTGGAGCCAGGAGCGTTTTTTGTCTGTGCGCGGGGGCACGCGGGCTGGTGACGGGGATCATGCTGAGGGCGTTCGGGCAGGAGTCTATCCGGCGGCGTTTATTCGTTACGATCATTTATTCGCTATCGTCTAGGAAAAGAGGCGCATCAGGCCGGCGGGGGCGAGGTCGGGAGCGAGGAAGTGGCAGTCGGGCATGCCGGCGGAGCGGGTGAGAGCTTCGGCGGCGAGATAGCCGCTGCGGACGGCGCCTTCCATGGTGGCGGGCCANNACTTCCTTGATGACGGTGGACTTCACAAGATTGGCGGCGCGGGCCGCGGGGAAAAATTCGCGGACTTCTTTCAGGGCAAGGTCGACGATCTCGGTGCGCGATTTGTCGATGAGGGACTTTGAGGCGCTGACGACGAGTTCTATGTAGCTGCCGGACAATGGCGCGTCGGAAGCGGCGTCTCGCGTGATGAGCAGCCGAGACTTGTGGAACATCCATTGCAGGGTTCGGTCGAGGAGGACGGCGTGATCGAGGG
>PMXH01000185.1 GCA_003165855.1 Acidobacteriaceae bacterium
CGGATAGAACCATGGTTGACACTCGTCCTGCTTGCCGCGTCTTGCACACTCGAGAAAGAATCTCAGTCCTCCGGTCAAGGCGGAGCTTTTTTCTTGACATCCCTTTAACATGAGCCAGAACGTTGCAACATAAGACTAAGAGCGGCGGAGAGTTTTCAGCGTTTCGTTGTACTGAGTGGGACTGCTTTGTATGGAGTGGCGCACGGAATAAGGCTACGAACCAGAAGGTCGGGAGTTCGAATCTCTCAGGGCGCACCATCTTCGTTCTTCGTTCTTCTTTAGCCTCTTTAGCCTCGAAACCCACTCTGTTCGCTTCGAAATCTCTTGGTGTCAAAATCTAAGGCGATACGCGGAAACTCACGTTGCTTTTCAGCACCTTGCCGGATTTCAGCGTGACTGAGACCTTGCCGCTGGTCGCGCCCAAAGGGACGACGGCGGTGAGATAAGTGCTCGATCCCGGCGTGAAGGTGGCGGACGTGCCGTTGAAGCTGACGGCGGCGGCGGTCGACAGGTTATTTCCGAGAATTGTGATGGTCGCTCCGGCCTTGCCGATAGCGGGTAGCAATTTTACGAAGGGACCGAGGCCGTTGCCGAAGCTGAAGACGGTGCCCAGCTCTCCGGTGCCGCCGCCACTGGTTACGCCATAGAAGGCGCCGCTGGTGTATTGCAGCAATCCGCCGAAAGGTGCGCCTCCGTCGCCCGCAAAGCCGGTGAAGTTATAGAGCGTGGTCAGGGTGCCTCCGGAGGTGACTTCGAAGACGGTGCCATCAGCGCTGGGGCTGCCGGTCCCGCCGCCGGTACTTGTGCCGTAGAAGTTGCCGTCGGTCGCCTGGACGAGTCCGTCATTGGGTTCGTATCCGTCGGTTAGGTCAAAGCTATGAAGCACGCTCAGCGTGCCTGCGGAGGTAATCTGGAAGACTTCTCCATCGCCGCTGGCGCCGCCGCGAAGGGTTGTGCCGTAGAAGCTTCCGTTGGTGGCTTGGATCAGTTGGCCCTCGGGTTCCCAGCCGTGGGTGTTGTCAAAGCTTTCCAGAGTGGTCAGGGTGCCTGCCGAGGTCATCTTGAAGACGACGCCGAAGCCGCTGGCGCCGCCGGTGGCGGTGGTGCCGTAGAAGTTTCCGTCCGTTCCTTGGACCATTCCGCCGATCGGCTCGTAGCCATTGGAATCGGCGAAGCTGACAAGGCTGGTGAATGTGCCGCTGGGGCTGATCTTGAAGGCGGTGCCGTAAATGCCGGGCACGCCGTATTCCGTGGTGCCGTAGAAATTCCTGTCGGTGCCCTGCACCAGCGCGGATGCGGGGAAGGCGCCATCGGTTTCGTCGAAGCTGTGGAGCGTGGTGAACGTGCCCCCGGGGGTGATTTTGTAAACGATGCCGAAGTCGCCGGTCCCACCCTGGTTGGCGGTTCCGTAGAAATTTCCGTCGACGCCGAGCACGAGGCCGGACAGGGGGATCGCACCGTCCGTTCCAACGCCGGTGAAAGTGTGGAGCGTGGTGATCGTGCCGCCGGGCGTCATCTTGAAGATGATGCCGTCGTCGCTGGAACCGCCGTAGGTGGTGGTGCCGTACAGATTTCCGTCTTTTCCTTGGACGAGGTTTTCCGTGAAAGGATCGTCGCCGTTGGTGCCGTCGAAATTGACCAGGACCGTGACGGTCGCTGGCGGGGCGATGGGGCCGGCAGTTTCGGTCTGGGCGGCGGCCACGGTTGCGCCCGCGAACACAAGAAAAGCCATCGAAATCGAAATTATCCCTGACAGATTGCTGGACGAGGCGAACTTGTAGGATTTCATTTCCGGATACTCTCCTGGGAGCAGGTCGAAATGCCCGCTCGCGCCATTCTTGCTCGCGCTTTCTGTACAGAGAAGTAGTGCCGGGAAAGCGCTAAGCGTTACAAGACGATCCAGTTGCCGGGAAAGAATCCTATACGGTCGGGGCGGCCGCGGCAATAGGAAGGTTATTGCAACTTCCCCGAGCGAAGTAGGCTGAACTTGATTGTCTTTTTTGTGCTAACCAGGTTCTGCTGACCAGGTTGTGCCAACCAGGCTCGATCAATGCTGGTTGAAAAGCTCGGTGCGGTCGATGCGCTCGCCTTTGAAGACGACCATCGAGATGCGCTCGGTGGCGGTGATGTCATCGAGGGGATTTCCGTCGACGACGAGGAGGTCGGCGTCGTTGCCGGGATGAATGGAACCGGTGTGGTTGTCGATCCGGAGCAGGCGAGCGGCGTTCCAGGTTGCGGCCTGCAAGGCCACGGCGGGCGGGATGCCAGCCCGCACCCAGAGCTGAAGTTCATGTTGCACGGTGGGTCCGTGGATTACAAGAAAGTTACCCGCATCGCTGCCTGTGACCAGTAAAACGTGGCGCTCGCGGGCGCGCTTCAGGTTGTCGATGGCGATCGGCATGTCGATGGGATACTGCGCAAACTCTTTGCGCATGGACTCGGTCTCGGCAGAGCTGAGAGCGTCTTCGGTGCCACGCAGGAGTTCCGGTGGGCCGACTTGTTGCACCAGGGAGCGCTTGAGCAAATCGGTTTTGCCCGCAGCGAGGTCTTTGAAGGCTTCGCCGACACTCAGAGTTGGATCGTAGAACGCTCCCTGCTTCGCCATTTGGTCGAAGAGCGCGTCCGGAATCTTTTCGCGAAAAGATCCGTGCTCGATGGAGTTGGCTTGCGCTTGCACGGCGTCGGCCACGTCGCGGACATCTCCGGTATGCACCGAGAGCGGCAAGGAATCCGCATGAGCTTGCTGGGCGATCGCGTCAAATAATCCGGTGTCGAGCCGGTTGTAGACTCGGCCGCCAGCGCCGGCTTCGAGAATAGCTTTGATGCAATCGACGCCGCGTGTTTTCAGTTCATCGACTTGCTGCCGGGCTTGGCCGGCGGAAGCGGGAATGCGGGTGAATTGCTTTTCCAGATTCGCGCGGACGGTCGGCGGAAGGTCTTTGAAGTATTCCGTTCCGTGTCCTCCGGCGGCGGTAAACAGTGGGCCGCAGGTGGATAAGTCCGAGCCCAGCACCTCGCCGCTCGTCACCGCAGAACGCACTTTGAGAATGGCATCCAAGCCGTCGCCGACACTTCTCACCGTGGTGACGCCGCTGTAGAGATACGCCGCCAGATTGCGCAGCATACTTTTTTCAGCGTCATACTTGCTTGTGTCAGGATAGAAACCGCCGGGCGCTCCGAGATGAACGTGAACGTCGATGAGGCCGGGAAGAATGGTTTTGCCGGCGGCTTCCACGGTTTCGGCGTTCAGGGATTTGGGATCGGGGCCTTCTCCGTCATAGACTTCGGCGATCTTGCCGCCGCGCACTAATACGGAGCCGTTCTCGATCACGTTGCCGTCTCCGATGAAGATGCGAGCGCCGCGAATCAGAAAAGTGTCGCTGCGGGCGAGTTGCCGGTTCAAGACTTTGGTTTTGGCGATACCGGTGCGAGCGTGCATCTGCCAAAAACCCAGCAACAAAAACGGAGTGAGCACGGCCGCCAGCCATAGCTTGGCCGAAGCGCGAATCTTCTCTTCCTTTTCCCAGCGGAAGAGCTTGAAGGAAATAAAAAGTCCGACCAGCCCAGTCACCAGCAAAGCCAGCGTGGGCTGAATATTGGCCACGATGCCCTCGTGCCGCAACAGCATGCCCTGTATGCCGGTCACCATATAGGTGGCGGGAACGAACTGGGTAATCACCAGCAACCACGGCGGAAACATGGCCAGGGGAAAGGTGGCGCCACTCAGGAAGAGCATGGGAAGGTAGATCAACTGGACGACGAGCTGGCTTTCCTGCATCGAGTTGACGATGGAAGCGATGATCAGGCCGATGGCGCGAAAGCCGACGATGGCCACGGTGATGAAGGTCAGAATGGAAACCATCGACGGCGGCCACGGCATGCCATACAGAACGTGTGCCAGGGTGAAGATGAGAATCACGTTCGGCATGTAGAGAATCCAGCCGGTTACAACTGAAGCGATGAGCAGGGGAGCGGGTGTGATGGGCGTGACTTTGTAGCGGCGGAGGATGTTGGCTTCGCGTTCTTGCACGGCGCGGATGCCGGCGCCGAACAGGCCATTGCCGAGAATGCCGATGATGAGAACCATGGCGATGACCATCGTCATGGCGGCGCCGCGCTCGGCGTGCATGGCCTGGCCGAAGATAAAAAAGAAAACCAGCGGAAAGAGGTAGTTAAAGAAGATGACAGACCGGTTGCGCAGAGCCAGCTTCAAATCGAGCGCAATGAGTGCTTTGTAGGCTTTCATTCTAGGCCGTCACTCGCGGAGGCTCTTTCCGGTGAGCTCGATGAAGACGTCTTCCAGGCTGGGCTGCTTGAGGCTGACGTCGGTCAGTTCGAGTGCGTGCTGATCGATCCATTTGACCAGATCGACGAGCGTGGCCGCGGGATGGCGCGAGTGTACGGTGAGGGTGCGTCCGCTGGAATCGATTGAGCTTTCGGTGGACTCGGCCCAGGCGGGACGGCCCTCGGGAAATGGTGTGGCGCAGGTCACCACAATGCTCGAGGCGTTGCGGCTCTGCTGTTGCAGGCGGGCCGGGGTGTCGAGCGCGACAATGCGGCCTTCGTCGACGATCGCAACCCGGTCGCACAGACGCTCCGCTTCTTCGATGTAGTGGGTGGTCATCAGAATGGTGCGATGTTCGCGCTTGAGTTCTTCCAGCAAGGAGTGAATTTCGACGCGGACCTGGGGATCAAGGCCGGTGGTGGGCTCATCGAGGAAGACGAGTTGTGGATCGTTGACCAAGGCCAGGGCGAGCGCCAGGCGCTGCTTCTGACCTCCGGAGAGCGTGCCGTAGAAGGCGTCCCGTTTTTCTTCCAGCTGCAAGCGTTGCAGCAACTTATGCAAGTCCACGTTGCGAGTGTAGAAAGAGGCGAAGACCTGCATAGCTTCGCGGACGCGGATCTTTTCCGGCAAGTTGGTCGCCTGCAGGCAAACGCCGATGCGATCCTTAAGTTGCTGGCGCTGCCGGTCGGGATCGAAACCGAGAACGGTGACTTGGCCTCCGGTACGCGGACGCAAGCCTTCCAGAATCTCAACTGTGGTTGTCTTGCCTGCGCCGTTGGGCCCGANNTGGCGCAGTGGAGTTCATCGCAGAGAAAAGGAAAGATGAGGCTATCGAAGAACTGGGCGCGAGTCAAAACTTCCAGTCCTGAGCGGGTGTTCCGAGTCGGGTCTCTTCGGGAAGGTTCGCCCCGGGGAATACCAGGTAACTTCAGTGTCTCGTGGGGTGCGGGCAGGGGTTCCAGAGATCACGTTTTCTGGTAATCTGATCGTGCCCTGTTGTTAGTCTCTGCCGGAGTGTGTCTCCGGAAATCGGGTCGCACGCGTGCCCGTGCCCAAGGTTATCGAACAGGAATTATCCGTACTGTCTTCGTCAAAAGACGGGTTGGTTTATCTCACACCGAACGATTGGAGCCTGGT
>PMXH01000114.1 GCA_003165855.1 Acidobacteriaceae bacterium
AACTTCGCCATAAAGTTGATCGCGTCGGGCGTCACATGCTCGGCGGCCAGCGTCAGATCGCCCTCGTTCTCGCGATCCTCGTCATCCACCACCACCACCATCCGCCCCGCGCGTATCTCCGCCACCGCGCCGGGAACGTCGGTAAAGGGAGCCTCGAAGCTGCGAGCGGAGTTTGCCATGCCTACCCCTCCATTCTCGCCCATCGCAGCAACAAACGGCAAAGGCTACCGAGCGGGGCTGTTCTTGCGCAGTCTTCGGTTTGCGAGTCAACCATGAGTCATGGGCAAAGGGGTCGTCGACTCATGCGCTTCAGCGCGGCCACTTGCCAGGGTGCATCCTCACCAGACTCTGTCAATGTCTGAGGACCGTCACAACCTCTATACTCGTTGCAAGGTCAAGGAGCCAGCCATGCGTCTGCGTCCTCATTCCACCGTGCTGGCCTGCTTTGCGGCTTTGGGTCTGGCGGTCGCTGCCCCATCTTCTGCGGCGCCTGACTTCCAGTTCCAATTCACTGAGAAGCCCGGGACGTTTGCTGTCGGCCTCAAGGTGATTGAGCAATATGACGCATCTCGTGTCTTCGAGATTCCGAGCGATGGGTCCAACACGCCCGCAACAGAAGGTCCTCGACCGATGCAGACGCTGGTGTGGTATCCGGCGGAGAAGTCTGGTGGCAGCGTAATGACCTTGGCCGGCTACGCCGCTTTCATCAAGACTGAGACGAGCTTCAGGAGACCCGTCGAAGGCGGCAAGCCTCAGGCTTTTGTCGACCAGTACATGCATGGGGTCTCAGACCTTCCAACCTCGGCCGTTCGTGGCGCCCCCATGCAAGGCGGCAGCTTTCCCATCGTGCTCTACGCACCCAGCCTCAACGCGCCCGCCACTGAAAACATCGAGCTCTGCGAGTATCTTGCAAGCTATGGCTACGTCGTAATCGCGACGCCCAGCATGGGCGCCAACTCGCGAAATATGACGATCGACATTGCCGGGGCAAATGCGGAGGCTCGAGATATCTCATTTCTAATCGACTTTGCCAAGGCATTACCGGACACGAACCTGGAAAAAATTGCGGTGATGGGCTATAGCTGGGGTGGCATGTCGGCGCTCTTCGCCGCGGCACGAGACCAGCGCATCGGCGCCCTTGTTTCTCTTGACGGCTCCTTTCGCTACTCACCAGCCACAGTGCGCGAAGCTGGAGACGTTCATCCTGAACAGATGTCCGTTCCCTTGCTTGTCTTCAGCAGAGCAGAGGAGACGCTCGAATCCTGGGACGCGATGCGCAAGAGCAACAATCATGACGACCCCGCACCGAATGTCCTCAACGAATGGACTCATGGCGATCTGGTGAATATTCGCTTGCTCGCTGTTTCGCACATCCAATTCAGCTCCCTTTACCAGCGGAGTGAGCGGTTTCGAAAACAAGCCCTGCAGTTTTCACCGGCAGATTACTCCCTGGAAGAAGGCGCAGAGAGCTACAACTGGATGGCTCGGTACACCTTGGAGTTCTTGAATGCGTACCTGCGGCACGATGAGGCCGCCGTGCTCTTCCTCAAGCGCACACCTGCTGACAACGGCGTGCCCAGGCACCTGATGGCAGCGAGCCTTCGACCAGCGTCAGAAAAAACTGGCCTGGCCGGAGCACAGCCTGCCAGGTGAGGNNGCATCGAAGACCATCCACGTGCTCGGTGAAGTGAGCGAGATCGACTCTTTCTCAGCATCGGCGACGAATGTTCCCGTGACATACTGTGCCGTGGAACTTGCCGCCGAGCCGGTACTCGCATCTCCAGACCCGTTCAGAGCGCCGGAGGTATTCTGTCCGCCAGTGTAGGCCGTCGGGTAGTTCTTGTTCCAGAAAGCCTCGAAAATTTGCACGGAATACTTTTTCCCGACCGTAAGCCCGCTGATATTGATCTTCATGGGACTCGGTACTTCGGAGTAAGCCCCTCCCGACACCAGAATCCGATAGCCCGGATCCCACTTCGCGGGCGGCGCGCCGTACTGATCGTAGTTATTCATGACCGCCTCCACCGTGATCGGAGCAGCACCAAAAAGGATCAAGCCGGCTGTCTTGGACGGAGTTTGACCCACAAACTTCACCCCGTCCACTGTCACGGTCTTGCCAGCCGTGACCGCGCCAACCAGAGTCCCGTCCGTCAGAACATCCGTTGGCCGTTCTGTTTCGTCCGCCACAGTCGCCCAGGTAATATCTGACGCGTTCGCGCGGGATGTTGCACCAAGCGAAACTGCCGCAGCAGCAGCAATCGCCAGCACCGCCCGCAAAGCCCTTGCTCAATCCGAACGCACGTAAATTTTCATCGCGCGAGTATAGCATGATGCAAAAACAGGTCACCACTGCTGTGTTAGTCAGAATTGAAGTTTTGGATCGCCAGCGTCAGGCGCCTTCGTTCTCCCGGTCCTCTTGGTCCGCTACCACNNGAGGCAGGTCACATCCTTGCGGCCGCGGCTCTCAATGTGCCGGTTCGTGAGTTTGGACTGCAATTGCGCGGAACTTATGTCAGAAGAGCCTACGCGACCCGCCGCCGCGATGAAATCCTGATCGCGGCCTCCGGTCCCCTCATGAATCTCCTCAT
>PMXH01000040.1:0-468 GCA_003165855.1 Acidobacteriaceae bacterium
CACGATGCCATTGTTCCTATACTCTGCCTTTTTCGTCGGCGGCGAAATTCTCGATCTGATTTCCAGCACCGGTCCGGTCGCCAAGTTCGTTCTGATCACTTTGCTGGCTTTCAGCCTTATCTCCTGGGCCATCATCCTCACCAAGTGGAGCTTGCTTCGGCGCGCCCGCATTCAGAGCGGACGCTTCCTTCGCGCTTTCCGCAAGGCCCAGCGTCTGCAGGATATCGCCGCCGTCTCCGAGCAATTTCGTCCCAGCCCGCTGGTCGGCGTCTTCGAAGGCGGATTCCAGGAATATAAGCGCCAACTCGCCGCCCCCGGCGCCACTCTGCGCAGCCTGATTGCCGTTCAGCGCGGTATGCAGATCGGAGCCTCCGAGGAAGTCACCCGCCTCGAACGCAACGTCCCGTGGCTCGCCATCACCGCCGCCGTCACTCCCTTCATCGGTCTCTTCGGCACCGTCTGGGGCAT
>PMXH01000040.1:559-3325 GCA_003165855.1 Acidobacteriaceae bacterium
GGCATTGAAGTGAACGTGCCCAAGACTCGCACCGTCAAAGAAATCACCGAAGAACGCACCGTCATCACCATCAACAAGGATCAACGCGTCTTCCTCGGCAACGATGCCGTCAACATCAACCAGATCGCCGCCAAACTTCGCCAGAAGATTCGCGATCCCCACAACCAGTTCATCTTCATCCGCGCCGACGAGAACGTCCCCTTCGGCGCCTTCGCCACCGTCATGGACGCCGTCAAACAATCGGGCATCACCAACGTCAGCATCGTCACTCAGCCCTTGGAAGAAAATGGCGCGAAACGCTGAAATATTTTTCGAACACGATAGCTGGCCGCGCGCCCTCGGCTGGTCCGCGGGTTTTCACCTCGCAGTCACCGCCTTCATCCTGCTCTTCCCCCTCATTTTCAAGGGATCGTCCGGCGAAGGCTGGGGCGCGGGTGGCGGAGGCGAGGCCATGGGCGTAACCCTGGTCAGTTCCGTTCCCTTGCCCGCCACCGCTGCCCCCACGCAGAATGTTCTGGCCAACGAATCCAAGGGCCTCACCAAGTCTCAACCTAAGATTGAAGAGAAGGTTCCCGACGCCATCGAGATCCAGGGCAAGAACGCCAAAATCAAGCCCAAGAAGCCTCCCGCCCCGACCAAAGCAAAGTCCGAACCCGCGCCCGAGGAAGAGACCAACCAGGTGGCCTTCGGCGAAGGTGGCCCCGTCAGTGGTCCTTACGGCACTTTCGCTGCCGGCGGCGCCAAAGGCGGTTTCGGCATCACCGGCGGCGGCGGCGACTTCGGCACCCGCTACGGCTGGTACGTTCAAGTCATCCAGCGCAAAGTCTCCGACAATTGGCTGAAGTATGAAGTCGATCCCCGCATCTCCGGCGCTCAGCGCGTCTACATCACCTTCGACGTCGCCCGCGACGGTCATCCTTACAACGTGCAGGTCGAGCAATCCAGCGGCGTCCCGTCACTCGATCAATCCGCCGTCCGCGCCCTGCAGCGCATCGACACCTTCGGCACCCTCCCGCCCGACTACTCCGGCAGCAAGATCTCGGTGGAGTACTGGTTCGATTACTCCAGGAAATAATTTGCCTACTTATACGCCCGTCGCGGCATCCATAACGTGACACCCGGAAATGTTCATTTTGCGCGAAAGGCAAACACTACCGCGTCCGCCGGATTATTCTTAAGGTTCCACCTTCTGCACAGGAGCGATTGCAACTTGCCAAATAGAACGTATCGGGCTACGATATTGTCGTACGGCGCATGTTTTTTCTGTTATCCGGGTAGCAGCGTCAAACGGATGCAAGACACCCACAGAGATCGCCAAAGAAAAGTCCCGCAGCCTCTCCAGAGCGTCCCCACCGGCGCCAGCCCACTCGGTCGTCTGTCTTCTCTTCTCCTGCTTATTCTCCTGCTCGCCTCCGCTTCCTTCGCGCAGGATTGGGTTCGCACCGGCTCCGGCCTCGGCGTCGACAAAGTCCGCCTCGCCGTTCCCGACTTCAAGCCCTCCAGCGCCGATCCTCTAAACACCGCCCTGCTCAAGACCTTCAACGACACTTTCTGGAACGACCTCGACAACTCCGGCGTCGTCGAACTCGTCTCCAAGAGCTTTTATCCCCTGCAGGTGCCCGGCCTGCCCGCCGAAGTCACCTTCGGAGTCTGGAACTCTCCTCCGCCCAACGCCGCCATGATGGCCTTCGGCAACCTCGCTGTCGCCGCCGGCAAAGTCACCGTCCAGGGCTGGCTTTACGACGTCAAGAACACCGCGTCGCCTCAGGTTCTCGGCAAGCAATATTCGGACGTCCCCACCGACGACGCCACCCGCCTCATCGCCCACAAGTTCGCCGACGAAATCATCTATCGCCTCGGCGGCGGCATCGCCGGCATCTCCGAGAGCAAAATCTTTTTCGTCAGCGACCGCGGCGGCCACAAAGAAATCTGGGGCATGGATTACGACGGCTCCAACCAGCGCCAACTCACTCACGAGGGATCGATCGCTCTTTCTCCCCGCATCTCCCCCGACGGCTCCCGCGTTGCCTTCAGCGCATTAACCAAAACCGGCTGGGACATCCTTATGTACTCTATGGATCTCAACCGTCTGGTCAGCTTCCCTCGCTTCGGCGGCACCAATCTTTCTCCCGCGTGGTCTCCGGATGGAGCGAAGCTCGCCGTCTCCTCCTCCCGCGGCGGCAATTCTCAGATTTATGTTTGCGATGCAAACGGCGCCAACCTCCACCGTATGACCAGCGGAAAAGGCCCCGACGTTTCTCCCGCCTGGAACCGCAAAACCGGCGCCCAGATCGCTTTCGTCAGCGGCAGCACCGGATTGCCTCAGGTCTACACCATGGAAGCCGACGGCACCAACCTGCTGCGTATGACCGATCAGGGCTACGCCGTCTCCCCCAACTGGTCGCCCAACGGACAGTTCCTCACCCTCGCCTGGATTCGCAAGTACGGCCCCGGTGAGCCCGGCTCCTCTGACATCTATCTGATGGATATCGCCAGCAAACAATGGGTCCAGCTNNCTCCATCAGCTAACTTTTACCGGACGCAACTCTCAACCGAACTGGAGTTGGAAATAAACCGCACTTCGTCTGAACTCGATTTTTTCGGGTTCGCAGGAGGATTAAACGTGAAGAAGGTCAACATGAACAGGAAGAACATCAGCCGGAAGCAGCAAACTTGGAACGCACTCGCCACCGTCGTCGCTCTTACCGCCGTCCTTATGCTCGGCGCTTGCGCGAAGAAGGCAGCTCCCCCACCGCCCCCACCGCC
>PMXH01000055.1:0-2256 GCA_003165855.1 Acidobacteriaceae bacterium
CAACGATCCGGTGTTCGATGACACCCTGCCGCTGGCCGATGGCCTGATGGAGGCCGGTACGCGCGTGCCGTTGCCTCTGCTGAAGGAGCGCATGGAAGACTGGTTCTGGCGTAAGAGTTACCTGCCAAGAGATAAAAATCTGTTGCTGCGCGAAGAGCCGCCGCCGAGCGTTCAGCAGTGAGAGATAGCGATTTGCCGTAGCCTCTTTCGCTCCCGCCAACATCGACGCTTGGTTCGCCTTTCACTGCTGTCAACCGCGGGAGTGGCGTTTATTCCGCGGGCGATGCAATTTCTTGAGTCATTAAGCAATACAAATCGCTGGCACTCAGCTAGTCGGCAAGGTAGCTTCCTGCGTGATTGCATGGTGGCCTCTGGTTGGCGTAGCTGGCAAAGTTTGTAATGCTTGCACGATTCCCTGTGCTCTAATTACAAGAGCGGGGGTGTGAAACGTGAAAGAACTCAGCGACCTGACAGCCGGGAAAACCGCACTCGTACTCGACCAGAAGGATAACGTGGCGATCGCCTTGACCGATCTGGCCTCCGGCGACACCTGCACGGTGGCCGAGGACGGGGGCAAGAAGTACGAAGCGATCGTCATCGAGAAGATTCCCTTCGGCCACAAGTTCGCGCTCGCCGATCTCGCACCCGATGCGCCGGTTTACAAATACGGCGAAGAGATTGGCAAGATGAAGGTCGCCATCAAAAAGGGTGCATGGATTCACATCCACAACCTGTATTGCGAGAGAGGAATGTAGGCGATGGGAGACAAATTTCTCGGCTTCAAAAGGGAAAACGGCAGTGTCGGAGTGCGCAACCTGATCGCCATCATTCCCTCGGTTTTCTGCTCGGCCAAGGTGGCGCAGCGCATCTCCGAGAGCGTTCCGGGCACGGTGCACTTCAGTCATCCGGTCGGATGCAGCCAGGTGGGCGAGGATCTTGAGATTACCGCCAAAACGTTGATCGGGATCGGCCGCAATCCGAACTTCGCGGGCGTGGTCGTGGTGGGCCTGGGATGCGAACGATTCACCCCGCAGGAATTGTTCGAAGGCATCGCGCCCACCGGCAAAATGGTGGAGATGGTGGTCATACAGGACGAAGGAGATTCCATCAAGGCCATCGACATCGGTACGCGCCATGCCCGCAAGATGCAGCAGGTGGCCTCCGAAGAGCGGCGGGTCGAGGCTGACGTCAGCCAACTGATGATCGGCCTGAACTGCGGCGGCTCGGATACGACCTCAGGCCTGGTGGCCAATCCCGCGCTCGGCATCGCCTCCGATAAGCTGGTCGCGCAGGGTGGTTCTTCCATCCTGACCGAGCTGACCGAACTACTGGGCACGGAACACATCCTGGCTCGCCGCGCCATCAACGAACAGGTGGCCAGCGATATCCTGCGGGTGATCCGCAACATGGAAGAGCGGCTCAAGCAGCAGACGCGTCACTCCAGCAATGAAAAGCGAAAGAACCTGATCTCGACCGGCAATTACGATGGCGGACTTTCCTCGGTGGTCGAAAAATCGCTGGGCGGAATGAAAAAGTCCGGCAACGCGCAGTTCGTCGAAGTCTTTGCCTATGGCGACGCGCCCACGAAGAAGGGCCTGCTGCTGCTCGACGGCCCGGGCCACGACGGCGAAGTCACCACGGGACAGGCTGCGGCGGGCGCGCAGATCGTCTGCTTCCCGACCGGCCGAGGCACACCCTCCGGATTCCCCGGCGTGCCGGTGATCAAGATTACCGGCAATCCGCGCACCTTCCAGCGGATGAAAGAGAATATCGACATCAACGCCGGCGCGGTCATTACCGGCGAGAAATCACTGCAAGAGATGGGCGAGGAAATTTACCAGGAGATCCTGGCGGTGGCTTCCGGCAAACTGTCCAAGGCCGAAGTGCTTGGCCATGACGAACAGTTCTGCATCACGCGCATGCCGTGAGAATCGGCGGAAGGAACCACAAAGACCCACATCTGCTAACTGCGGCAGATGTGGGGCACCGTCCAAGGTGGAGCTACTGGGACACCAGCGCCGAGTTTTTTGCAGGTGCTTACTTGTCGTAGTGCAGCAGCGTGTGGACGTCGTATCCCTTCAGGCGTTCGCGGCCTTGCAGGAAGTCCAGCTCGACCACGAAGGCGAGGCCGCAGATCTCGGCGCCCAGCGACTTGGCCAGCTCGGCCGTGGCGGCGGCGGTGCCACCGGTGGCGAGCAAGTCATCGACGATCAGGATGCGCTGGCCAGGCTTGATGGCGTCCTTGTGCATTTCGAG
>PMXH01000055.1:2263-11414 GCA_003165855.1 Acidobacteriaceae bacterium
TCGACGCGGGCGGCGCGCGGACCCTGCTTCAACTTATCGTGGAGCAAGCGGAGCTGCTCGCGCGTGCCGGAGGCAAGCACCTCGACCCCGCCGTCGCTGCGGTTGCGAACCCAGCCCGCCAAACCTAGCGCATGCGCCTCGCGCTCGACGAACCAGCGAAAGCCGACGCCCTGCACCCGTCCGCTGACGACGTAACGGCGTGTTTCTATCATGCTTCCCATAACGTAACGCTCTATTTGAACACAGATCACTTTCTCCGGACAGTCGACTCTGCCTGCCGCGGGCCGGGGTCCTGCTACGCGCCGCTTATGCGCGTAGCAGGGCTTATCACGCCCGGTTCAGATACGCGCCATCGGAGGTATCGACCTTGATCTTGTCGCCTTCATTGATGAACGGCGGCACCTGCACCACCAGACCGGTTTCGGTCTTTGCGGCTTTGGTGACGCTGGAAGCGGTGGCGCTCTTCAGCCCGGGCTCGGTCTCGATCACGGTGAGCTCCACGGTCTGGGGCAACTCAATGCCCACGGCTTTGCCGTCGAAGAATTCCACTTTGATTTCGAGATTGGCGATAAGGTAATCGACGGCGTCGCCCAGGATCTCTTTGGTCAGGTGGGTCTGTTCGTAGTTCGCCGTGTCCATGAAGTAGTAGTTGTCGCCATCCGCATAGAGAAACTGCATATCGACCTCGTCGACGTTGACCTTCTCGATGGGATCGGGCGAACGGAAGCGGTGCTCGAACATGGCGCCGGTACGAAGGTTGCGCAGCTTGGCCTGGANNATGAAGGCGCGCAGGTTGCCGGGGGTGCGGTGTTCGACGGCGAATACGGAATGCAGATCATTGTTGTGCTTGATGATCATGCCGGGGCGCAGTTGCGTGGCAGGGATCGACATTGCTTGAAACCATCTCCTTGCAAATCAGTGCGGTTTGCTGAGCTGACGGAAGGCGGGCAGGCCACATTTTCCGCCGCACAAAAGGACCGAAAACCTGATTCTACACTTGCGTCGCCAGAAAGAAAACCTTCCCGGAGTTCGATTCATCCCATAGGCCCCCTAGTCTGAGGCAAGTTCGCGGTGCCTCACCGGGAGGACTAGAATCAACAGGTGGCGAGATATCGCGGGCGAAGAGCATGCCCGGTGGTTTTCCGCCAAGGAAATGAGGTCAACATCATGCGCTTTGGACGTTATGAATCTTCCGACAAAAACAACGTAGGGACTGCGGTCACTTTCTTTTTCATTGGAATTGGGGCGGGAGCCCTGGCGGCACTGGTGCTCGCTCCCAAGACTGGGAAGCAGTTCCGTCGCGATCTGAAGCGCGGCTACGAAGACGCCAAGGAAACGCTGCAGGATTGGACGGAAGAAGCTAAAGACCGCGTCCGCGACGCGAAGGAACGGGTAAAAGACGTGGCCGATCGCGGCGTCGATCTGGCGGAAGACCTGCGCGACACAGCACGCGAGAAAGTGGAACCGCTAAGGCGGGTTATCAATCGCGGCTGATGTTTCTCGATTCAGGCGGGCCGGTCCCGGCTGCCGCCTCAGTGCCTGGGCTCAGCGAAAGATATCGGCGAAGAACCTGCCGATCCGCCGCAACAGGCCATGGTGCTCCGCTTTCGCCTGAGTGCTTGCCGCTGGAGCGGACGGCGGTTGGATCTGTATCTCGAGCTGGGCTGGCCGGGCTGACCGTTCCATCACAGGCAGAGCCGCAACCTCGTCCGTGGGCGGGGGTGGTGCTGCGGTGTGTTTCCGGGCGCGGAAGACAAATGGCGCGTCCACCTGGACGTGGGTTTCACCGACCTCAGAAGGTGGCAAGGGCTGGGTTTCGGGCCCGCTCGATAGCGTCTGGGGCGCTTCGGTCTTCTTTGGGACAATCGTGTTTGCGGCAGTCTCCGACGATGCATCTCCTGACGTGAGTCTGGCATTCGCTGGCAACTCGGCCTCTGCAGCTCTTGCGTCACCGGCTCGCATCACGGGAACTGGCGGCGGGCAGCCACACTCCAGCGGGACGTTGGTGTCCACTTTATCGATTCGCCCGGAGCGGAATACCGCCTGCTCGGTTGGTTTCACCTGATAGACGCGGTCTCCCATCAGTTCCGAAACAATCGCAGAGGAAGTGTTGCCCATCAGGCCGCGCACGCAAGTATTGCCATGCGAGTCCGTGCTGATGGCGTAGTGAAACTCACCGGGCCCGGCGAACAGGATGCGGAAGTCCGGCGTGAGCACGGTATCGGCCGAAGCGTCGAGCGCGTAATG
This sequence comes from Acidobacteriaceae bacterium, assembly GCA_003165855.1. Lineage (GTDB taxonomy): Bacteria > Acidobacteriota > Terriglobia > Terriglobales > Acidobacteriaceae > Sulfotelmatobacter. Next base: position 4,511 of record PMXH01000055.1, read on the forward strand.
TGTCTCCAGCGCGCCCGTGCTCATACCCAGCATCAAGTCTTTCGAATTCTTCGAAGGCGTAACCGAGACTGAAGTTCCAGGACAGACATGGACCTCGCCTCCTCTGGCCAGATGCAGCACTGCGGTATCGGTCCCGGCGGTCAGAGACGATCCGGCGGCAGTGCGACTCCCTGCAAGCATGACGTAGCCAGCGCCGCCGGTCACGGGTATTACCGCAGGGGAAGTGGTCGGGGCCAGCGTCAGCACGGCCGGTGGCTGGAACGGCGATTTCTTGCTGGCAGCCTTCGGATCTGCGTTCGAGGTCGAATCTCCGGGAGGCTTCAGGCGCACCATCAGGCGGTTGCCTGCTTCATCCCAGGAGTAGCCGTAGGGAGCCAGGAGGTCCAACACGATCCTCATGATGGGAGGATCTTTTTGAAATTGTTCGGCGCGGATGGCCAGGATGTTTTCCTGCTGCACCGCGATCCGCTTGCGCCGCAGTCCTGTGCGAGCGTTGGTCAGGTCGATGACCAAACGCGGCGGCGAGCCCAGCACCTGAATCGTGGGCACCACGGGGTGGGTGGAGACAACTTCGAGCGCCGGAACTCCTCGCTCATGCACCACGCGAACGCTGGTAACAACGGCGGCCTCGGGCTTGGCAGTGCTCGCTTGCTGGGGAGTCGCATCCGGCGCGGCGTTCTGCGCTACAACCCCCGGGACCACCAGCCACGCCAGCAGCACAGCGCCAACCAATTGAATGCGAGGTCGCGGCAAAGAAATCCCCTGAGAATTGTTCTAAAAGGAACCTTATCACTTGTGGGAAAGGCGGAGAAGTGGCGGGCAGGCGAACAAAGATGCTCGGCACGGCTGAATTCACAGGAATGGCGAGCGTACCGCTGCGGCCTCAGCTTGCGGGAAGAAATTCGTACTCTTCAATCACCGCGGCCACGGCCATCTTGCCATCGGCACCGCCATCCTCGACCCGCACAATGCGCCCTTTGCACTGCACGCGAATGCTTTCGGTGAGCGTGATTTCCGGCGGGAGCGTGAGGGTAAAGCCGATCGGCGACCCCTGCTCGATAGGCGCGTCCAAATAAAAGCTGACGCCGCGCGCGCTCACGTCGCGGATTTGAGCCGCTTCGTTGTGGTTTGAGTTTTCACCCCGGGCGATGTCTACGGGAATCCGGAGCGCGAAACGTCGTGCAGCCCTTTTCTCTTGCTGGGCTTCGGCCATGCGTTACTCCAAGCTCCTACTGAAGTGGCGTCAAACCTAGTGCTGCTTATCTATATTGTTTACGCTAAAGAATGACGTTTAAGGGCCTATTTCGTCAATACCACCGTTGGGGGACCAGGGTGGCCCGTTCCGGTGGGATGGAACAGCTTTCCCGAAACGGTCCCAAACCTCTTCCGCGTCTGGTTCATAATTAGGTTCATAATTAGGACTTCAACCTGCGTTTAAACAGAAAGTCGGATGGCCCGCGTGGTCTTCGTTCTCGACAACTACGATTCTTTTACCTATAACCTGGTTCAGTATCTCGGGGAACTCGGCGCGAAGGTCGAGGTTCGCCGCAACGACCAGGTCACGGTTGCCGATGTCGAGGCGATGCAACCGGAGCGCATTGTGATTTCGCCCGGTCCCTGCACGCCGCAGGACGCCGGCATCAGCATCGACCTGATCCGGCACTTTGCCGGCAAAGTGCCCGTGCTCGGAGTCTGCCTGGGACATCAGGCCATCGGAGCAGCTTTTGGCGGCCGCGTGGTGCGCGCGCCTCACCTGATGCACGGCAAAACCAGTGCGGTCACGCACGACAACAAAACCATCTTCCACGGCCTGCCCACGCCGATGACGGCCACGCGCTATCACTCACTAATTGTGGAAGAGAAAGACTTGCCGGCAGAACTGGAAGTAAGCGCTTGGACTACGGAGAAAGATGGAACCCGCACCATCATGGGATTACGCCATAGGAAATTTGCTATCGAGGGAGTGCAGTTTCATCCAGAGAGTGTGTTGACCGATGCGGGAAAAGAGCTGGTGGGCAACTTTTTAGCAGTGTCCAGTGGTCAGTGATCAGTGGCCAGTCCTCGCTACCCGCATCTTCCTTGGTAGAAGGTTTCCTCTCGGAGAAACCTACAAGAATCTGGCAATGTGCGAACCGCACGCGGGGTGTTGCTGGCCACTGATCACTGACCACTGCCTCTCGCCATTTCCACCGCCCTTAACAGCGCCTGCGCCTTGTTCATCGATTCTTCGAACTCTCGCGCTGGATCGGAATCCGCCACGATGCCCGCTCCCGCCTGCAAATACGCATGCTTTCCTTGCATGAGCATGGTGCGGATGCCGATGCACGAATCCAGGTTCCCGGCAAAATCGGCGTAGAGCACGGATCCGCCATAGATGCCGCGGCGCACCGGTTCCAGTTCTTCGATGATCTGCATAGCGCGGACTTTCGGTGCACCGCTCAGCGTGCCCGCGGGAAAACAGGCGGCGAACGCATCGAGCGCGCCGAGATCCTTGCGCAGCGTGCCTTCGAGCGCCGAGACCAGGTGCATCACGTGGGAGTAGCGCTCCACATACATTAAGTCCTTCACTTTGACCGACCCATATTCGCTTACCCGCCCGAGATCGTTGCGGCCAAGGTCGACCAGCATGACGTGCTCGGCGCGTTCTTTTTCGTCGTTCCGCATCCGCTGCTCCAGGCGCAGGTCTTCGGCCTCGTCGCGGCCGCGCGGATGGGTGCCTGCGATGGGACGGTATTCCAGCTTGCGTCCGGTTACGCGTACCAGCATCTCGGGAGAAGATCCAAGAACTTGCGTCTCTCCCATCCTGAGAAAATAAAGATACGGTGAAGGATTCACCTGGCGCAGGGCGCGGTAAAGATCGAACGGCTCAATGCCAGGGATGAAGTCGAGCCGCTGCGAAAGCACCACCTGGAATATGTCGCCCGCGGCGATGTACTCCTTGNNGTCGTAGGCGCGGCGCGGACTCTCCCGCGAAATATCGGCCGCAGCCACAATGTGAATCTGGTGGCGAAGGTGATCGAAGGCCAGCAGACGGTCAAAGAACATCAGCTCACAATCCGGCAGCGACAGGTCGTCTTTCGCATGTGCGCCAATGTTCTCCAGTTGCCGCACCACATCATAGGAAAAATAGCCGACCGCCCCGGCGGTGAACGGAGGCAGCCCGGGCATCGTGGCCGGCTGATGCTCGCTCAATAACAACTTGACGAACTCAAAGACGCTGCCTTGGTGCCGTTCGTGCCGCCGTCCCCGTTCAATCTCGATGGCAGAACCCCGGGCCCGCAGCCGCATGTACGGCCGGACACCCAGAAACGTGTAGCGGCCGATTTGCTCGCCGCGCTCCACCGATTCCAGCAGAAACGCGTGCGGCTCTTTTTCTGCGATCGCGAGAAAGGCAGAGACCGGCGTGAGCAGATCGGCGCTCACCGATTTCACCACCGGCACCAGCGTCGCCGAACGCGCCAAGCGTGAGAATTCCCTGTAGTCGGGATAAGGCATGCGAAGGATTTACGATGAGGCTCGCCCGACCGCGGCACCGCCTCGCGGTTCATTATAGGGGAGGCGGTATCGGCGAGCAGTTCCCGGCGCTTGTGCCTCCAAGTCGCGTAGTACCTTTCTCGTTACCTTGGAGCAGACCGCGAAATAGTGGCCTGTGAACCAACCCGGCAATTGACTCGCGCAGTCCGTCGTCGGAAGATACCAAGCAGGAAGAGACCAGGCAGTCGGGCCCTCGTGCGGTTCACGAACCTATGCGGATCAAGTTCTGGGGCGTGCGCGGTTCCACGCCAACGCCACAACCCGAGAACATGCGTTATGGAGGCAACACCTCCTGCGTCGAAGTGCGCCTCGGCGACAGCATTTATGTCTTCGATTGCGGCACCGGATTCCGCGTGCTCGGCCAGCAGCTGCAAAGTGAATTCGGCGACCGGCCTTTTTCCGCCCACGTCTTCGTTTCCCACTTTCATTGGGACCACATCCAGGGCATGCCGTTCTTCCGTCCTTTGTACGCCAACGCGGAGAACCGGTTCCTCTTTCAATGTTCGAGCCGGATGCGCAGCCTCAAGCAAGTCCTTGCCGATCAAATGGCCGCACCCTACTTTCCCGTGGACATCGGCCAGATGAAGGCGCAGCGCGACTTCTCCGACATCGAGGCCGGACGTGTCACGGTGGAAGACGGGGTTCAACTGCAGACCGCATGGCTCAACCATCCCCAGGGATGCATGGGCTTCCGCCTCGAAACCAAAGATGGAATCCTCGTCTACGCTACCGACAACGAACCCGGCGACGCCGTTTTCGACAAAGCGGTTCGCAAGCTGGCCGAAGGCGCGGACGTTCTCATCTACGACGCACAATATCTTCCCGAGGAATACGAAGCGCGCCGCCGTGGCTGGGGACACAGCCACTGGCGCGAAGCCGTCAACATCGTCATGGAGAGCGGCGCCAAGGAACTGGTGTTGTTTCACCACGACCCTGAGCACACCGACGCCGTAATCGACAAGGTCGTGAAGGAAGCGCGCAACTACTATCCCAAGGTGCGGGCTGCAGCCGAAGGGATGGAGATTAATTTGGGAAGTACGAAACGCTAGTCTCTCTCGCGCGCAGCATCCGTGTGGGCGAAGTCTGCGCCCTTATAGAGCAAGTCCTCTCCCAAGCTGTGGGCGAGGGCATAGCTGTAGCAGTCGCCGAAATTCAGCCGCGCAGCATGACCGCTGCCCTTCCCGTAGCGGCGCCAGACTGTGCGCGCGATCCGCACCTGCTCCATGGTCACCGGCGCGACCTCGATCTGAGCGCGTGCCAAAAACAAGTCCAGTTGCTCGCCGCCTCTTTCTCCGGACTTAGCCTCGAGTACGATTGCGGTCTCCAGAAGGCTTGCAGCAGATATCCGCCGGGAGCCGGCGGCAGTCAGGCGACGCAACAAGCCTTCGGCCTCGGGCTCTTGTCGCAGAATAGCCACGAGGGCTGAAGTGTCGATGACCACCTCCATCCTCCGCCTTGCTTCCCGACCGCCCCGCTCATATACTTTGAGGGTTTGCCCGTACACTCCGGGAACTCGTTCCGGCGCCGGCCAAAAACTCGAATCGCAATCATTCCGGAGACCACTTTTATGACCACGATGACCACCGACGCGCACGTCGACAAAGAAAGTAATCCTTGGGAGTCGCAGCGGGCGCGCTTTGACCTGGCTGCGCAGAAGCTCAATCTCGATGACGGCTTGTGGCGGGTTTTGCGCTATCCCAACCGCGAACTCACGGTCTACATTCCCGTTCAAATGGATGATGGGCACCTCGAGGTCTTCACCGGGTTTCGTGTGCAGCACTCGATTGCGCGCGGCCCGGCCAAGGGCGGAATCCGCTACGCCCCAGACGTCACCCTCGATGAAGTCCGCGCTCTCGCCAGCTGGATGACCTGGAAGTGCGCCGTGGTCAACATTCCTTTCGGCGGCGCCAAGGGCGGCATCACCTGCGATCCGAAAAAGATGTCACAGGGCGAGTTGGAGCGGATGACGCGCCGCTACACCAGCGCGATTCTGCCGCTCATCGGACCGGAGCAGGACATTCCCGCGCCGGATGTCTACACCAACTCGCAGACCATGGCCTGGATCATGGACACCTACAGCATGACCAAGGGCTATGCTGTTCCCGGCGTGGTCACGGGCAAGCCCATCAGCCTGGGCGGATCGCTAGGGCGCAACGAGGCCACCGGCCGCGGCGTCTTCAACACCATTGAGAGTGCCTGCGAGCATCTTCACATGCCGCTCAAGGGCGCCACCGTTGCCGTGCAGGGCTTCGGCAATGCCGGCTCCATCTCCGCGCAGCTGTTGCATCAGGCCGGCGCGAAGATTATCGCGGTCAGCGATTCCACAGGCTGCGTTTACAACCGCGACGGTCTGAATGTTCCCGAGCTCATGCACATGAAGGCCCTCTGCGGTCACGTGGACGGCTTTCCTGAGAGCGAGCCGATTCTGCCGCACGAGCTGTTGGCGTTGGGGTGCGACATCCTGGTGCCTGCTGCTCTTGAAAACACCATTGTTGCCGAGAATGCGGGCACGGTGCGCGCGCGCATCATCGCTGAAGCGGCCAACGGCCCGGTTACGCCGGCCGCCGACCGGATTCTCGAGAGCAAAGGCGCTTTTGTCATCCCCGACATTCTGTGCAACGCCGGCGGCGTCACGGTGTCGTACTTCGAGTGGGTGCAGGACGAGCAGCACCTGTTCTGGGAAGTTCAGGACATCTACAACCGCCTGGAGCGGGTGATGAAGACCGCTTTCAGCGATGTGCTCAAAATCCATGTTGAGCGCAAGGTACCCATGCGCATTGCCGCCAATATGCTCGGCATCGGCCGCGTGGCCGAGGCGGTGCAGATTCGCGGTATTTATCCGTAAACCGGGCTCACCGTTCTTACGCCCTACTTCTTCCGCGCTGGTCGCGAGAGGGTAGGGCGTAGGTGTCTCGGCTGCGCCTATACAATGCAAATAGGCTTGGGACGCATGCGCGCCCGGCCGTTTTTTATTGTCAATTCATCGGCATGTTATTGAATCGATCCGAGGGCCGCACTGCATGTCTGCCAGGTTTTCAGCATTTCCATTCGCCGCGTTATTTTTCCTTTCTGCCTCATTTCTCGCTGCGCAAACTCCCGCGCCAACCCGCCCGCCAATCATCGATCTGCCATCGAGCAAGCAGTTGATCGGCGAGGCGCCGGGCCATCCGCAGCGCATGAACGGCTTACCAATTTCCATGGCAATTTCGCCCGACGGCCGATCCGTGGTCACGGTGAATGCCGGCTACGGAACCTTCGAGTCGCAGTACAACCAGTCGCTCGCGGTTCTGGATACGCGCACCGGTGCGCTCGCCGATTTCCCCGACCCGCGCACCGCGCCGCGCAACAAGCAGACGCTCTATTCCGGCCT
>PMXH01000109.1:0-754 GCA_003165855.1 Acidobacteriaceae bacterium
ATGTCTCACTGGACTCCCCCATTTAACGACCTTGGTCCTAACGAAAGATCCCTCAAAAGGATGGTTCGACTCTATCAGGCGATAGCACTTAGTGACTAGGCTGTGCGCGCAAGAAAGAATAATGCGTTTCTGGTGAGTTAGCAGACCAGACTTTGAGGAGGCCGCTTCAGGNNTGATTGCTCTCACAAGGGTAAATCAAGTGATTTGAGGCGGATAGGCGTTTGACGCCAACTCTGTGGCGGGGTCGCCCCGCGAGCACGACGGTTCCTCCTCCATCGATCCGCATTTGGTCGTCCGCTCCGTGAACTGGTAGAGTGACAATCTGCAATCATGAATTCCAGAATCCTTGTCAGCGGGGTTTCCGGGCCGATTGGGGCCGCCCTTCTTCCTTCCCTCCGTACCAGCGGATGTTCCGTCGTCCGGTTGGTGCGTGGCACAGCGAGCAGCGAGGATCAGATCCCATGGGATCCGTCCGTGCCAATTGCTCCCCAGACGGTATCCGGCTTCGACGCCGTGATTCACCTTGCAGGCGAAGGCATTTTTGGACGATGGACTGCGGCCAAGAANNACGGGATTTCTCGCCGAGGTTTGCCAGGACTGGGAAGAAGCGACCACTCCCGCCGTGCAGGCCGATATTCGCACAGCTCATGTCAGGATAGGCATTGTGCTCAGCCCGAAGGGTGGCGCGCTCGGAGCCATGCTGCCGCCTTTCAAGGTCGGCCTCGGCGGCCGTACCGGGAACGGTCAGCAATGG
>PMXH01000109.1:812-4258 GCA_003165855.1 Acidobacteriaceae bacterium
CGCGAACTGAGAGCGTCGCTGAAGGCGATTCTAGGCGGCTGATACTCAGTTGGGCTCGGAGCGCCGCATCTCTTCTTGCAGTTTTTGCAAAAGCTCGGCCCGCTGCTCCGTGCTCATCTCCCGCCGCAATTCTTCCAAGGCCAGCGCCACGATGTGGTAATGGTGCGCTCCCGCGTATTTGGGATCGGTCGTGATGTCGAGCCAGAGCTTGTGCATAAGTTCCACGTCCTGAGGTCGAAGGCGCGGATTGTGCGGCCCAATCGCGTACTCGCGCACTGTCCCGTCGGGAGCGCAGACTTCCAAGGTCAGGCGGGGACGGGGCTCGGGCATGCGCTCCCAGGCATCCCCGGTGAGCTTGGCTTGCTCGTCGGCCGATAGCTTATTAGAAAGCCCGCAGATGACTCGAGTGGAGTCCAACCGCTGCGCAGTCACCATGATGGCTTCAAACACGTCCGTCGCCGGGACCACCAGAAGAGAGATCGGCTTGCCTTCTTTCTCGGCAACGGCCACGGCGGCGGTGAAGAGTTCCTGCTCGTAGTGGTCGAAGACCTGGCTGGCTTCCATGACTGCGCTGCCGCTGAAACTGGGCTCGCGATGGTACAGCCGGGCGCTCATCACAACTACATCCTGCTTAGTGGTATTGGCGCGGGCCAGCACCTGGCGCAAGTAGTAAAGATTGCGGGGATCGCGAACGGCGACCAGGATGTTTCCCGGCCGCACGCCCATGGCGCCGCTGCCCAGTTCCTGGTTGCCGTAGACGCGGAACTGGTCGAGTTGTTCCGGCTTGCCGTGGCGCTCCTTGGCGACGTGGCGCTCCGACAGCGAGAAGATGGTGAAGAACACGGCGCTGAAGATGATTCCGGCGATGGTGGCATCGTACTTGGTAAACAGATTCACCACCGCGGTGATCAACAACACGGCGGAAATCAGGATCAAGCCTACTGGGATTTCGGTCTTGCCGAAGTGCAGGTTGCCGGGAACCTTCCACGCGCGGTTCCCCGGCTCAGTGAAGCGCAGTACGAGCACCGCGATCGACTTCATCGCGAAGCTCCAGATCACGCCGAAGGCATAGAGCGCGGCCAACTGGTAGACGTCGCCGCGGCTGAGAACGATGGTGAGCAGCTGCATGCCCACGATCAAGTTGATGATGCGATAACTGGTGCCGAAGCGGTGGTGCGGCTTCTGGAACCAACTGGTGAGCACACCGTCTTCCGCCACGCGATTCAAAACGCCGTTCGCGCCCACGATGGAGGTATTCTGCGCGCCAGCCAGTATCAGCACACCGACCAGCACCACGAAGCCGTGAAACAGAAGCTTCAGGCTGGTGGGCCCGACGAGGTACATGGCGATGCCGCCGATGAGGTTGGCGAAATAGTCCGGACGGACTTTGTCAGGAATGATCATCACCGCGAAGAACGAGACCAGTGAAGTAAACAGCAGGCTGTAGACAAAAATCACCAGCCCGGTCTTCTCCAAGTTCTTCAGCTTGGGATGCTCGATTTCGCGGTTAACCTGCGCCAAAGTTTCTTCGCCGCTCATGGCCAGCACCGAGTGGCCGAAGCCGACGAAAAGGATGATCCAGGTGATGTGGCCGAACCATGTTCCGTTGAGCCAGCCCAGCGATTCCTTGTTCAGCGGAACTACGCCGGCATGCAGCGGGTTGGGCGGCAACTGGATGGGTGCGCGCAAAACCGTGATGGCGCACCAGATGAGCAGAATCACCACCATCACCGTGGTGATGGCCATGATCTGCAGGGCCTTCTGGCTGGATTCGTGCATGCCCTGAGTGTTCTTCCACCAGAAATAGAGCACCACGATCACCGCCAGTCCGGCGGCGAAGTAATTGTCGGAGAAATCCAGCGGGCGGTGCAGGTACCGGCCCATGTCTTTGATGAAGCCCGCCAGATATTGGCCGGCGGATACGGCGCTGATGGGGCCGGTCAGCACATAGTCGAACAGCAGGGCCGACACGGAGAACTTGGCCAGGCCTCCGCCCATGGCTTCCTTGACTACGCGGTAGACGCCGCCGCGGACGAACATGCTGCTGGATTCGATATAGAGCGCCCGCACGCAGTAGCTGAACAACATGACCGCGAGAATGAACCAGGGAGCGCTCTTGCCGATAACCTTCTCGGCATCGCCGCCGGCGTAATAAGCGGAAGACGCGAGGTCGGAGAGGACGATGGCGGAGGCCCGCCAGAAGGAGATGAAGGTCAACATCACCGTGGTGGCGACGAAGACCTTTATTGCCGGTTTGGAACCTTCAACGGAGGTAGCCATGCTTCCAGGAATACGTGGACAGCCTATTCGCGTAAACCCTTTGAAGATAGCATAGGGAGACGTGGGCGGTGGGTCAGTTTTCCGGGTTGGCCGTCATCCACCAAGAGGGCGGAATGCGGGTTGCGAGCGCTATCGCTGTTTGCAGCAATTGACGTGCGGTAGCAGCTCGTTCAAGAATGAGTTGCCGCGCCACTGATGAAAATTGCGGAACTTAGAGACTTGCCGAATTGGGTGAGTACCGCTGTCGATAACGAAACCGGGCATGGGGTAGCCATCGTTCGAACAGCATATGGTAGATACCTCCTCTACGACGGCAACTCGATGACTACGCCGTACAGCACCCAAATCGAGCACCCGCAAGGCAAGTCATCTTACTCGATTGACGAGATGAGGCAAATGTTCGCTACGCGAAAACTCTCAGTTTTGGAAGGCTACTTAGAGCGGTAGCCGGTCAATGAGCGAAATCGCTGGTTACAACGGTTACGCGGGTAATCGTGCCGAAACTCAAATCATCGGTGTCCAATAGAGTGAGGAGGGCATATGCCCCGGCCGCAAAAAATACTTCGGCGAGTTCTCTTACTGGCGACTGCGGTCCTTACCCAGCTCTGCAACGCGCAGGATTGTGAAAGCCTCAAAACTGCAACTCCTGAAGCAATCGTTAGTGCCCTGGACCACGGCGAGATCAAAACGGAACTCTGCTCCCGTGCAGTGTTCCGACGGATAGAGCAATTTCCGAATGACGAGTCGATTCCACTTCTGATCCGGCATTTGGGCTTCCGGCGTCCTATCTCGAACGAACCACATGGACTGCGATCTCAATATCCGGCAGTCGATGCGCTCTGGAAGTTGGGTCCCGCCGCTGAGCCAGCTCTCATTGATTTTCATCGCTCGTCAGGAAGACGAGAAGGATGTGCAACATGCGAACGCACTAGAGGCGTTGGGCCTGATTCGACAGGGTGACGTAGTTCCCACTATAAAGCTAATGCGCGAACGCAGTGCATCGGTCGCAGGTACTCCGGCTGCTAGACGCTTGGATTCGGCTGCTCAATACTTATGGCAGCATTACTGCTCTGCGAAGCTTCAGTTGTGTGAAAAGCAGCTAAGGGAATCTGACTGAGGTGCAGGACGCCTAGTCGGCGTAACATCGCCTCTCTGACAATGTCGGC
>PMXH01000514.1 GCA_003165855.1 Acidobacteriaceae bacterium
GCGATGTATAAATTCGCCGATGGCTCCGGCGGTTGCTATTCGGCCTCCGCAGGATGGACTGACACCACCTGTACGCCAGAATCGGCGCATAACAATGCCCATGGATTCGACCTCGGCGGACACGTCGGCAAGTTCTCCGCCGACGTCGTCTTCCAACATTACAACCAGGCGATCAGCGTATTGAACCCCTTGCTGGGGCCTCAGAGTCAGAGTCCGGGGCAGTCATATCAGTCGACCATGGACAGCATCAATACGAACCCCATCACCGGCGGGGTCAATCTGATCGACCCGAACGACACCGTATACGGCATCGTGACCGACAACAACGCAGCTATGTTCGCTGCCAAGTATGCGTCGGAGCAGTGGAAGTTTTTTGCGGGCTACGAATATATCTGGCAGAACAATCCGAAGGACCCGTTGGGTGTCGGAGCCTCTGATCAGGGCGGCTATTTCATGAGCGGGGTCGAAGACAACAACCTTGATTCTGAAAAGTTGGTGAATATCTGGTGGACGGGCGTGAAGCACACCTACCGTAGCAAAACCGACTTCACTTTCTCCTGGTATCAACAGCGGCAGAACGACTTCCGTCTTCCGCCCGCCTGCTCGCCCTCCGCCGGTTTCCGCGCTTCCTGCGCGGGCACCCTCAACGAAGGGTCGCTCTATGCGGATCATCACTTCACCAAGCGTTTCGACGGTTTCACGGGAATTGCATATTCCTACGTGAGCGGCCGTCTGGCCATCGCCATTCCTCATGGCCCCGGCGTCCCCTATGTCCACAACAACAACTTTGCTCCGACAGTCGGTGGTCGTTTCACCTTCTGATCGTTTCCGCGGCGGGCTGAGTCGAGAGCCCACATGGGTACCTGAAGCGCGCGATCGGTGGAGCGCTGCTCTTCGCGGCAGTGCGAACTTCGAGAACACCAGGATTTCGGACTTTTTGTCGCGGCGATTCAGGGTATTGACCGCGCCCTGCGCTGACGGTAGGATTTCGTTCCGATGCGGAGAAACGGCAAATCAGTGCAGAAGAATCAGGAGTTGCTGAAGGTTCGCGACGCGGCTTTGCAACTCGGGGTCAGCTTCCCAACCATCAAGCAGTGGATTTACAAAAAGAAGATTCGCAGCGTCCAAACTCCTGGGGGACATCATCGAATCCACCAAAGTGAACTAGACCGGCTGCTTTTCCGCACCAGAGGGAAGACGGTTGCGGAACGAACGCAGGCCGTGCGCCGCGTGAGCGGCCGGAATCAACTGGTGGGCCGCATCGATCAGGTGCGGATAAGTGGCCTGATGGCGGAAGTGAGGATTTCGATCGGCGACCAGCAGATCACGTCAATCATTACTGCGCGTTCCGCACGAGAAATGCAATTAAAGCCTGGGCAGACTGCCGCCGCCCTCATAAAAGCTACCGAAGTGATGATTCTGCGTGTTTGATAACGCGATTTCGTCGAGTCTTTTCCCGCTGCTCCCCACGAGCCGGCGGTACTCGGAGATTCCAAAGAACTGATAGCCGTCCGAGTGGCGCCGACGGGTCCTTTGACACTCTATGATTTCCGTCAAAGTAGCCTTACATGCGTAAAATGCAGGGGCGAAGGGCACGGCGGTCGGATTCAAGGCCTTCGGGCTACGATATCAGTTCGGATCACGTTCAAGTATTCGCTTGCGGATTCGAGAGCTTGCTCAGCATCATGGCGAGAAACAAATCCGGTGTCGTCATAAGGGCCAGATTGCGCTTCCTGCGGAGACGATCAAAGACAACTAGCAGACCGGCATGTTTCTTGTCGATACGCGAACGCACAAAATCGATGATGGCGATGTGGTGCCCAGGCTGACTTCTCGCACCGAAATCCATGACTGAACATGAATCCGAGGGAAGATTTGAGCATTGCTTCGTACGCCTGTTGAAGGCAAGCTTCTTCGTCAAAAGCGAGAATTTTGCGGGCAGAGGCGAGCTTCTTGTCGGCACTCGCGAGAAAGCGTTCGATCTGCGCCCAGTCAACCGCGTGCGGTTTGCCATCACACGTGGCAACAAAGATAGATCCGCTGCAGGCAGGTTTTGCAGGAGCTGGGCTGCCACAAGTGCTACATTGACCGAAATGAATCCTGAAGTCGAACAAGCGGTCCTGCTGTTGCAGCGGGGCGATGACGAAGCTTTGGAACAAGCCTTGGCCCTGCTGCAAAACACCGTCTTCTCTTTCAGCATGAAAGTCTGCGGTCAGCGCCAGGACGCAGAAGACACCATGCAAGAAGTGCTCGCAAAGTCTGTTCGCTATCTTCCCAAGTTCGAAAGTCCGAAGGCGCTCGTAGTGTGGCTTTACAAGGTTGCGAAGAACCGGTGCCTGATGAGCCGCCGCAGAAGCAAGTTCGCTCCCAAGGAAGCTCTTTCCCTGGAAGGACTCATGCCCGATCGCAAGGACCTGGAGAGACTAAGTGACAATGGCAGCGTCAACCCGGAAATGTTTGCGATCCGAAGCGAAGAGGCGGGCCGATTGCGACAGTCAATTCAGAGGCTGCCTCCGCAGTATCGCATTATTCTGGTACTACGAGACATGGAGGGGCTGACGGACGAGGAGGTTGCTGAGATCACAGGTTTGCGCCCAGGCACCGTACGCGTCCGTCTTCACCGAGCAAGGTTGTTCGTGCGCAAGGAATTGATGAAGGGGTGGAAACCGCGCGCCGGCGGGAAGATCGAGGTTGTCACGTCGCGGCCCGCGGCCGCCGAGAAGCCCAAACCCCCGCGGTGTAAGGCGATGTTCGCGGAACTCTCGAATTATTTGGATAAAGAGCTCGACGACTCTTTATGCGAGGAACTGGAGAAGCACTTGGACGGTTGTGGTCCTTGCAAGGCTTTTCTTGCTAGTTTGGAAGCCACTATAGAGAACTGTCGCCGGTTACCGAATCAAGTCCCAGATCGGGCTACGGCGAGCAAACTGCGGAAGCAACTGCTACAGCAGTATGAAAGCGCCCTAGCCAAGACAACCGGCTAGCACCAGAACAAGTCTCCTCTTGGCCGGATGTGCCGGAGTTTCATTTCACCCGCAGCAAGGTTGCGATTTCCCTTTCAAAGACTGAGATGTCGGTTGCGCCAATGTGTTTGGCAGTGATCCGGCCATCCCGCCCGATCAGGAATGCGATCGGCAATCCGAGAACTCCTCCATAGAGTTCACCCGTCTTTGCATTGCCCATCACAACCGGGTAGTTCATTTTGAAGCGCTGGTAGAAATCGCGCACAGGTTCCGNNATCGCACCAGGTTGCCCAGAAGTCCAGAAGGACGACCTTGCCCCGATAGGATGAGAGATCGAGTTTTTGTCCGGTTAAATCGGGAAGAGAGAAATCGGGGGCCAGGGATTGTTCGGCGATACCCTTGCCCCTCGTGCCGGTGGGCACGCCATGATGACGGGTCGTGAAATAAAGTCCCGCTATCGCGATCAACGCCAAGCCGAGGAGAATCCATTTCTTCAATATTCCGCCCTCAGCCAGGAAACGATCAGCTGCCTAGTCTCCTTTGGCAACCGGAAAACCTTTCTCGACCCAGTCCATCCCGAAGTTGCCCGGAATGTAGAGCACCTTCACGTTGGTGAAGCCCATTGCGCGCAGCGCGTCGTCGGCAGGCTTGACGTTCGGGCAGTGGCTCCACGGACAACACCCGCAATAAAGAACGATGAACTTGCTTCGCGGCAGAGGTTCCACGCGCTTGCGCAACAACTGCAAGCCACTCTCACTGGAGGCCGGGCCAATGTATTCCGAGCCAGGAATGTGCGCCTGCGTGTAAAGGACGTGGGAACCCACTTGAATCATTAGCGGTTTCTCGCTCTTGGCAGACTGAAGAATCTTGACCAGTTCGTCGGGGTTGATCAAGCGGGAGGCCGGGATGAGGCTCGCCTGATAAGCGAGGGCCCCAGATGTTAATGCAATGCCGACGGTCCCAAAGATAAAGGCAAGGAGTATTGGGCGAAATTTGATACGACAACTCATTGGAGTACCCTCCGCATTGTTAAATCCTAATCATACAGCCCGCAAGGAGAGGCACTGAGTTCGCAAACCGTCGGATACCGACAGTTTTCCTGTAACAAAACCCGTCCTCTTGCATTTATTCGTGTGCTTGGTCGATAGAAGCAGCAGCAGGAGGCAATCATGATCACAGCTAAAGTCGAACTGAATCAACCACTTAGGCAGCAGCGCCAATTTGTGGCCCAGACCGGAAGCGGCCATCATCTGCTGTTGGACGATACAGCCGGAGGTACCGGCCCAAAGCCGATTGAACTAGTTGCGGTCGGATTGGCCGGGTGCACGGCGTTCGACGTCGTCACTATCCTTCGCCAGAAGTATCACCAAAGAGTCACTGGTTACGAGGTGCGGGTCGAAGCCGATCAAGCCGAGCGTCCACCCCAGGTGTTCACGGCAGTGCGAATCCACCATGTGGTCACGGGCTTTGAAATTGACGTGGCGGCGCTGGAGGAGGCCATTCGTCTCTCCGAGGAAAAGTATTGCTCCGTGGGAGCGATGATGCAGAAGACGGCGAGTTTTCATACAACTTACGAAATCGTTCAAGACAATACCGCGTGGGCAAAGCCGACTCAGGCCGTTGGAGTGCAAGGTTGAGAACCGCGCTCAAAGTATTTCTGAGCCTCGCTATTGCGTGGCTGACTCTTGGGGAAGCCTCGGCTCAAGAGGCGCATTCTTCATCTCTTACTCTGCAGCAGGCGGTGACGATCGCGCTGGAGAAAAACCCGCTGCGCAAGGGAGCGATTGCGGATACGAAG
>PMXH01000074.1 GCA_003165855.1 Acidobacteriaceae bacterium
CATCTTACCGACCCACCATCCATTCATTCAGAATTTTATTGCCGAGTTTCGTTCTGCTCATCCTCCTGTTCGGATACGCTGCTTCCAGCTCCGCTCAGCCGACGCCAACAATGTGTAGCATGAGGTGTCCAAACGGTTCTATGAGTGAACCCGTCCCCTGTGATGGCAGCGTTCTCCCGGCGTGCCAGAGACCCACAGCTTCGTCCACTTCCTCAGCTCCCGCAGGAGCCCCTGCTATCAATCCGGCGCTGACCAATGCTGCCCAAACCATCGGAACCGCCCTGGGGCAACGGCTCGCAAAGGCGCTTCTTGGCGGACCCGACACGACAAGCCCCGTGGACCCCGCCATCGACGCAGCCCAGCAGCAAACGGCTCTTGCCGCCCACCAGCTCAACGAAAGCGGCATTTATCTTTTGAAGCAAAGAAACTATTCCGGCGCGATCAACGAGTTCCAAAAGGCGCTCGCCCTTGAACCAGGCGACGCAATCATCGGCTCCAATCTTGAGTTCGCAAAGCAGGCGCAAAAGAACGCCATCGTGGCCGGACAAACCAGTAACGCGCTAGGCCAGCTGCTGGGCGCCGATCCCGCCGGAATGGGGAGCTCTAGCGACGCTCTGAATCTAGTGAACCTCGGCCCCGGCGCGACCCCCGTAGACCTGCGCAATGCGACAAGCACAATCATCGATCCTGCAACCCTTAAAGGGCAGCTCGACAGTATTTTTTCAGACGGCGCGCCCATTTCAGCGCCGGCAGACGCTCAGGAATTAGACAAGCTCTTTCAGCCCTCGCAACCTGCGCCGTCTTCACACATGCAGGGCAAAATTGACAGGTTAAATGCGCAATGCGCCGCCGTCGTTCCCGGCTCCGCGGCAGACGAATCGTGCAAACAGCAACGGACAGAGCTGGAGCATGCGGATCAACAACAGCTGGATGAGATCTTTAGCGGTCCTGCTGCTCCAGGGCAAAACCAGGCCGCACCGCCGCCACATCCATAGCCCTCGTCCCGGGTCCTGTTCTTCGCCGCAATTCCACCGGACAGCATAGCAACGTTCCGCAGGTCCGCACCGTACGCATCGCCGACTGGAGAGACCCATGGCAAAGCTGCCCAAATTGTTTGTTCTAGCGTCGTTTCTTGTCCCGATTCCTCTTTTCCATCTCCATGCGCAAACTCCAGCCACCGCACCGACCAACGGCTCCGTTGCTGTGGCGCCTTCAGCGCCCAACGGCCAAGCGCCGGACGAGATGACCAGGAAGATCACCGAACTTGTGCTTGCAGGGAAATACNNCGCCTCATCAAGGCCAAGGCGCTGATTAACAGCCGGCTCGCGCCGGGCGGTTCAACCAGCGCAGCGCCCGGCAACGCCCAGCCCAATCAACCTGCCGAGGACCCGAATGCCGAGCAGCTCAACGGCATGGACAAGGTGGATTACAACGCCCTGATTGCACTGGCGCGGCAGGCGCAGCAAACCACTGACCTCGACGAGCAGAAGAAGATGCTGCAACAGTTCATGGATCAGAGCACTCCATTCTTGCAGAAGCATCCGGACCTGACGCTGCTCTGGCAGCTTCGTGCAGCTTCAGCCGTCAGCCTGAACGAGCCAATGCTGGGGTATGAAGCGGGACAGAAGCTTCTGGCCGCAGGCGCAGCCGATAGCAACGACCCAGCATTGCAGCAGCTGCTGGGACAACTCAAGAACAAGGGCTGGCTGGATAAGCAGATAGCGGAGAAACAAGCGGAAATTATCACCACGGTGATGGATACATCGATGGGACGCATAACCTGCATGCTGTTTGACAAGCAGGCGCCAATCACAGTTGCCAACTTCATCGGGCTCGCCGTGGGGAAAAAAGACTGGGTCGATCCGGTGACGCACCATAAGATGCACGGTGAGCCGATGTTCAACGGCACGACTTTCCACCGCGTCGTGCCCGGCTTCATAATCCAGGGTGGCGATCCGACAGGCACCGGAACCGGCGGCCCGGGCTATGTATTTAATGACGAGTTTCAATCCAGCCTGAACTTCGACATACCGGGACGCTTGGCCATGGCCAATTCAGGTCCGAATACTAATGGTTCGCAGTTCTTTATTACGGCGGCAGCAGCTCGTTCTCTCGACCAGCACGATACTATTTTCGGCCAGTGCGATGAGGCCAGCGTTGCAGTTGTGCAGTCGATTGCCCTTGTACAAACGAATTCGGTCGATGGCAAGCCGAAAACTCCGGTAGTGCTGAATAAAGTGACCATTGTGCGCAAAGCGAAGGCAAGCGCCCCATCTCTGTAGCAGAAAGCCCCAACTTCCGATTTGGGGGTTGGAGGCTGGGTCGGGCCACGCAAACGAAAACATGCGACGACGATAGTCTTTGCTTCTCTTGGCAAGGCCTTCGGACCGCAGGCCCATTTATTTACAAGGATCGACTGAACAAATTGAATAAACAGCTATTTCCCTACCCGAGGAGGCAGCATATGAAATTCTTAGGAACACGTTCGACAACTCTGGCTCTGAGCTTGCTTCTTACCGTAGGTACGATTCCGCCACTCCATTCGCAAACGACAAGCCCAACACCCGCTGATGCCAATGCAACGGCACTCCCGTCGCGAGCCGACCAAGCACCCGACGAAGCCACCAAGAAGATCACCGACCTGGTGCTCGCCGGAAAATACCCCGAGGCGCAGAAGCTGACAGAAGGCCTGCTGATNNTGGACAAAATAGATTACGACACACTCATTCTGTTGGCGCGGCAGGCACGGCAAGCCACGGATCTCGACGGGCAGAAGAAACTGCTGCAACAGTTCATGGATCAGAGTAGTGCGTTCTTGCAGAAGCATCCTGACGAGGTACTCATCTGGCAACTTCGGGCGGCGTCCGCGCTTGGCCTGGATGACCCGGCGGCAGGTTACGAAGCGGGGCAGAAACTTCTTACCGCAGGAGCGGCAGACAGCAACGACCCAAGTCTGCAACAGCTATTGGCGCAACTCAATAAGAAAGGTTGGCTTGATAAGGAAAAGAATCAGGCCCTCGAACGAGAGAAGCT
>PMXH01000559.1 GCA_003165855.1 Acidobacteriaceae bacterium
GAAACCATCTTCGACGCTGGCCTGCGCCGCGCTACCGTTCAACAATACGTCGCAACCTATAGCGCGGATCTTGCCGGTTACCGTCAAACGGTGCTAACCGCATTCCAACAGGTGGAAGACTCTCTTGCGGAAGTTCGCATCCTCTCTAAGGAGATCCAAGAGGAGCAGCAGGCAGTGGATTCCGCGCAAACCTACCTCATGCTCGAACAGGGCCGTTATGAGACCGGCATCGATCCCTACGTCGACGTCCTCATTGCCCAAACTACAGTGCTGGCGGACCAGCAGACTTTGAATGCTCTTCAGGTGCAACAGATGATCTACGCCGTTGCACTGGTCGAGTCCCTAGGCGGCGGGTGGGACCGTTCGCAACTGCCGGACACACAGCACGTGACGCAGAAACCACCCAAGTCGGAGACAGCCATCCAGCAGTAGGTGGGAAGAACTTCAGTCAAAGACGCGCGCGCGCCTATACTTCCATCTCTCGCCTTCTCTAATCGTGCAGCACGACATGAAGCAGCGAGCTGTGAATTTGCAGGCCTCCGTTGTAGTGAATAAAGCCCAACTTCCTGAAGCGGTTCATAAAGAAGTTGACTCGCGAGCGGGTGGTGCCGATCATCTCCGCCAACACTTCCTGACTGATCTTTGGGATTACACCCTCGGGTTTGCCTTCCTTGCCAAAATGAGCGAGCAGCAAAAGGATCCGGGCCAGCCTCTTTTCACTCGAATTGAAAAGCTGATCCACCAGATCTTCTTCGTAACGGATATTCCGCGCCAACAGATACGCCACAAACATGTCGGACAATTCATGTTCACGATGAAGCGCTTCCATCATGGCTTTCTTGTCGATTCGCAGGACAGCACAGTCCGTCAGTGCGGTTGCAGAACCCATGCGGAGAGCCTGCCCCGCAAGTGAGCCTTCGCCGAAAAAATCTCCCTCCCCGAGTATGCCGACGGTTGCTTCCTTGCCAGTGTTCGAAACTACGGTGAGTTTCACCTTGCCCGTCTGAAGATAGAACACCGTATCCGCGGGATCGCCTTGCGCAAAAATTGATTGTTTTTTCGGGAAGAGCACAACTTTTCTGCCCTCGCCGATGCTTGCGAGGAAGACCGTTGGATCGAAATCGTGCCTTTTGTTAGCCACTGCGCGGGGACGAGTGGCATTGCCACCTGTTGAGCTTTGGCGGACGACTTTCTTTCTGCCTGGAAAACCGTTGGGTTGGCTGGCGGGAGACATAGGCACCTCCTTCTGCCCAACAACGACGCACCTATTCTACTCTTCCCTGCGCATGCGTAAATAGTCTTAATACAAATCGCCCTCGACTTACTCCAGAGTGTACAAAACTGACCATAATGCAAGACTGAAATCAGACATACTCATAACCAATACCAAACGCAAGCAAGAGACGGGAGATGGCGATCCGCGTCGATGCGAAAGAAGCGGAAGGTATTCAGTAATCCAAGGAGTTGACAGCGAAAACAGAACGCCTTTCTCGTGCCCGCAAGAATACGGCGTGAGGCTCGGCTGACGGAGGTTCTGCAACCATGAATGCGAAACTTGCTACAGTAGACGTCCACACTTTAGCTCAGATGCCAGAATCGATCGCCATCAGAGACGAGAACATCTCTCCCCTCAACGCTAGCGGTGCCCCGCAGGTTGGCGGCACGCAATTCGATTGCGGATACCTCTCGCCCTATTTCATTACCGACCCTGAACGCATGGAAGTTGCCTTCGAGAACGTCTATGTTCTCATCCACGAAAAGACAATCAGTTCCAGGAAGGAGCTGCTTCCTCTACTTGTGCAGATCACAAAGAGTGGCAAGCCGCTGCTCATCATCGCCGAGGATGTGGAGGGCGAGGCTTTGGCCACTCTTGTCGTGAACAAACTGAGTGGTCCGCTGCAAGTTGCCGCCGTGAGGGCGCCTTTTGTCGGGGATCAGCGCAAGAGTATGTTGCAGCATCTTGCCCATCTCACCGGTGGCAAAGCCATCCTCGAGGGCCTCGACATCCAGCTAAGTAACGTAGAGATTTCTGACCTCGGTCAGGCCGGTAAGATCACCGTTAGCAAGTACCAAACAGTGATCGAAGGAACAGTCGGGTACAGCCAGCTTTTCCTTGAGACTGAGCGCCGCGCGCACCCAAATGCTGATACTTCACCGATGCAGTCCTCGCGAACCCATACTTACCCGGTTAAGGTTGTCCATTTAACTCAATAATGGTCAATAATTCCGCCCGCCTTCCCGAGTCTATGTGCTCGCCACGCTGCGAAGGTTGTTCCCTCGGCGCACCATCTCCCGCGGCAGAATAAATCGAGAACCAGCTATTATAGGCAAATCGAAGCTGACATTTCTTTAGGATGATTTTGTGACCATCCCACTTCAACGACGTATCTTAACCATGAACCGAGGGTCTGCGACTTTGAAGTCCACCCTCTACGAAGCTGGAAGTCATATCGGACTTCTGCTTTCGATGACGGTTGATCAGCGTGGCGCCTCAGGCAGCCATTTAAAGATTACGGATGCGAGTGGGGCTACTTTGCTGGATTCTCCCGTCGATCATGGAGACGCGAACGCTTCGTTGGAAGCAATGATCGCCTGGCTGGGCGAACACGGATTTCTCTCCGGACTGGCAGCCGCCGGGCACCGGCTCGTCGAAGGCGGCCCTCGACACAAAGATCCACAACGGATCACTCCGGAATTCTTGTCGGAGATCAAGCAGCTTGTGCCGCTCGACCCCGATCACATGCCAGCGGTAATCCGGGGAATTCAATTCATCGCCGGGAAGTTTCCCGAGCTTCCGCAGGTGGCTTGCTTCGATACGGCGTTTCATAGCTCTCTTCCAACGGTGGCGCGAATGTATGCGTTGCCTCGGCGCCTCTACGACCAAGGCGTTGTGCGGTATGGCTTCCACGGCCTTTCCTACGAGTATGTGATGCGTGAACTGCACACGCTCGAAGAAAAGCTAGCCAGCGGCCGAGTCATCATTGCACATCTCGGAAGCGGCGCCAGCATGGTCGCGGTCAAAGATGGCAAGAGCATCGACACTTCCATGGGGTTCACTCCTCTCGAAGGGCTGGTGATGGGAACCCGCTCTGGGGATGTCGATCCGGGAGTGCTCCTCTATCTTTTCGGGCGCGAGAAGATGTCCGCGAAAGAGGTGAATACGCTTGTGAATAAGGAATCGGGACTGCTGGGAGTCTCAGGGACGTCCGCCGATATGCACGTCTTGCTGGACAACATCCACCAGGATGCCCGGGCCGCGGAAGCTGTGGATCTGTTCTGCTACCGGGCGAAGAAGTACGTTGGCGCTTATGCCGCAGTTCTTGGGGGCCTGGACGTGCTCGTCTTTGCGGGAGGAATTGGAGAACACTCACCCGACGTTCGCCAGCGGATCTGCGATGGTTTGGAATTTCTGGGCCTTCACTTGGACGCCCCAAGCAATGAAGCCAACGCAGTAGTGATATCCTCTCCCGAAAGTCGCGTACAAGTGCGCGTCATAAAGACCAATGAAGATTTGATGATCGTGCGGCATGTCCTCTCCGTCCTCGGATGGGCCGACGGTCGTTAGGCGATCTTCGGAAGACTAAATGCCCTGTTGCACATCTTCGGCAGCTCTGCCATCTCTTCTTCAAGTCTTCGCTGCCGTCCTGACTAATGCCAGTTGCCTGCTCTTTAGGAAGCATATTGATTCTTAGATACAAGCTCTTCTAAAGGAGACGCGGAATTCATAACGCTTTGCTCTGGAATGAACGGCCCGGTTACTCCCAGGCAGCCTGACATATCGTTCGAGGCGTTGCATGGGAAGGCTTTGTCTTCGTCGAGTGCAACGCACACTTTAGATCCCACTGACTGAATGTCTCAACGAAATAAGACAGACTCTTCTTCAAGGAACAATCACCGCTGACCCCCGCCCTGTCTCTTCTTTCACCCCCAGAAGGGCCTGGTTTGCATCTTCGAGAGGAAATACTGTCACCTCCGGCCGGATATGAAGATCGTGAGCGATCTTCAAAAAGTCGCGCGCGTCCTGGCGAGTCATATTGGCCACACTACGTATCTGCCTCTCGCCCCAAAGCAGTTTGTCGTAGTCAAAGGCCGGCATCTGATCGAGGTGAATTGCATTGATTGCCACTACGCCTCCCTTGCGCAGACTAGCGAGCGCACTCACCACAACTTTTCCGCTGGGAGCGAACGTGATGGCACGGTCGAGATCAACGGGCGGTTTCTCGTCTTCTTTGCCAACCCAGGTCGCACCGAGAGAGCCCGCCAAGGTCCGATGAGATTCACCTCGAGTCACGACATACACATCGCAGTTCCAGGATTGCAGAATGGCGATTGCTAGGCTCGCGGAGCTTCCAAAGCCAAAAAGTCCAACACGCTCTCTCCGTTCCACGCCCGCAACCCGCAAGCTGCGAAAACCGATGATGCCGGCACACAGCAAGGGCGCGACATGTACATCATCCAAGCCAGCGGGCAAGGGAAAGGCGAAATCGGCGCGCACCAGGGCATATTCCGCGTAGCCCCCGTTCACCGTGTACCCAGTAAATGTAGGGCGGTCACACAGATTTTCCATGCCGTGATGGCAGTACCAGCAATCACCATCGACGCCGCCCATCCACGAAACCCCAACCCGCGTCCCCTCCGGCAACTCTGGCGTAGCACCTTCGACTACCTCTCCCACGATTTGATGGCCAGGAATGAGTAGCGGTCGAAGCGGTGGCAAATCTTTTTCTACGATGTGCAGGTCGGTTCGACACACTCCGCATGCGACGACCCGAAGCAGAAGATGCCCTGCTTCGAGCTTTGGACGTGGGACATCCTCGACGTGAAGGAACGATCCCGGCTCTGTACGCTCTGATCGAAAAATCGCAGCTTTCATTTTTCTTCCTTATCTTCCGTACATCCTTGTCGCAAAAGCTCTGGGCTGCAAAGAGCGCGACCTCGACCATTGATCTACCTCCCAGATTGATGCCAACAACGAGCAAAACGAAACACGATTGTTGCCTTGGCGTGATGCAACGCTCTCCGTGAGCATCAAAATGCGCACCTCGTATCGCGGAATATATGACCGGAATCCACTTCTGGCTCGCAATTCTGTATCTTCCGGTCTGCGGCAGCAAGCAATCAGTCCGGCATACAGCGGCCACCGCGTCAACACCATCCGTTGGGAATCACCTTGCATTGGGGCAGGAAACCCCGGTAGAACTTAACCAGAACATGCACATTCCTGATGGTTACCTCAGCCCGTCGACCTGTGCCACTCTTTATTTGTGCGCAACCGCCGGCTGGTATGCCGCCCTAAAGCACATCAAGCGGCTTCTTGCCACCCGCGCTATCCCGCTGATCTCAGTGTTCGCGGCCTTCTCTTTTGTCGTTATGATGTTCAATGTTCCACTGCCCGGCGGAACTACCGGGCACGCGGTTGGCGTTGGCGTCGCTGCCATCGTGCTCGGCCCCTGGGGTTCGATTCTTGCTATTTCAATCGCTATCGCCATTCAGGCGCTGTTCTTCGGCGACGGAGGAATCACCACGCTGGGAGCGAACTGCTTCAACATGGCAATCGTTGGATCGTTCGCAGCCTATGCGGTGTACCGGTTGATCGCCGCGAAGTCGAATCTGAATTCCCGCCAGAGAGTACTAGCGGCAGCGGTTGCCGGTTATGTTGCCATCAACGCCTCGGCCTTGGTTACAGCTGTTGAACTCGGCATTCAGCCCTCGCTATTTCATGACGCCAGCGGAACGCCGCTCTACGCGCCATATCCGTTGCATGTGGCTATTCCGGCAATGATGATCGGACATCTGACCTTTGCAGGACTGGCTGAAGCGGTGATATCGGCGGGGATGGTGTCCTATCTGCAGCGAGCTGATTTAGGCCTGCTTCGAGGAGTAAGTGGTTTGGCCCAGACACCGGCACCAGTCGTCGCTGGCGCGCTCGTTGAACGCTCCCCAGGGCGACTGTGGTGGGCCGTAGCTTTTCTAATGTTGTTCACGCCTCTTGGCATCCTGGCGGCGGGCACGGCCTGGGGTGAATGGTCTTCGGCTGACTTGACGAATCCTCACACGCGGCAACGGATCGGAATCGCATCCGGAAACCATGCGCCTCCGTCTTCCGTTCCTCTCGGAATCCAAAAGTTTTCGAGCCTCTGGACCGCTCCGTTTCCCGGCTATGCGCCCCGGTTCATCAAGAGTCCGCAATTGGGGTATTTGCTCTCGGCAATGTTTGGCGTGGGCGTCCTGGTATTGGCTTCGCTGCTCTCGATAATGGCCGCGAGAAAATGGCCTGTGAAGAAGCTGGGGACATGAGCCAACATTCCTTCGTCGAATCGACGATTCGCGGCTTCACTCGGGCTGTGTCGAAAGCTCTGCAGGCGGAACACGCCGCAACCCAGCCCGGATTGCTGCAGCATCTTGATCCTCGTGTCCGAGTCATCGGAATCTTCTCTCTCGTTATTTCGGTGATCCTCTGCCGACGGCTGGAGGCCATTGCAGCCATCTTCCTCATCGCAGTTGCAATCGCGGTCGCCTCCAGAGTGAGTCTCAAGTCACTCGCAAAACGAGTTTGGCTGGTGGTGCTAGGCTTCTCGGGCGTGATCGCTTTACCCGCGTTATTTCTTACTCCCGGAGAGCCGCTTTTCACCGCAGCGGCCCTGCACCTTTCCGTCTCCGTTCAAGGACTGCGGACGGCCGCGTTGCTGGTCCTGCGGGTGGAAACAGCGGCCACACTCACGACTGTTCTAGTGCTTTCGACCGCCTGGACTCACATCTTGAAGGCGCTCCGTTCGCTGCGCCTCCCGGCCGAGGTCGTCACCATGCTGGCCATGACCCACCGCTACGTGTTCTTGTTGATCGAGACGGCCAACCAGATGTTCGAATCGAGGCAGAGCCGCGCGGTCGGTATACTGAGCGCTTCCGAGCAACGCAAAATGACGGCCCGAACTGCTGGAGTGCTGCTGAGCAAGAGCATCGAACTCAGCCACGAGGTGTACCTGGCCATGGTGTCCCGCGGCTTCCGGGGAGAAGTTCGTCTCTTGACCGACTTCCGCCTGAGACCCCGCGATTATGTCGGACTGACTGCCTTCGTCTTTAGTAGCTGCTTAGCCGCATGGATGGGGAGGTAAGCAAGCGTTGCCACCAACTTTCGAAGTGCAGGACATCAGTTTCTCCTACGAAGCAATCCCGGCGATCCGTGGGCTCACGCTTCGCATCGACGAAGGTGACCACGTTGCGCTGCTTGGAGCCAACGGCTCCGGCAAGTCCACACTGCTGCGAATTCTGGATGCTCTATATTTTCCCTCGGCAGGTTCCGTTAAGTTTAAGGGCGAGGCTCTCACTCAGAAACACTTTCAGCAAGACGAATTCTCCTTGAATTTCCGCCGGCGCGTCGCGCTTGTCTTCCAGAATCCCGATGTCCAGTTGTTTAATCCCACCGTATTCGACGAGGTCGCCTACGGTCCTTTGCAGATGCAATGGAGCAAAGAAGATGTAATGCGCCGAGTAGATGAGACGCTCCAGTTCATGTCAATTTCACACTTGAGGGACCGTCCGCCTTACCGGCTCTCCGGGGGTGAAAAAAAACGGGTCGCCTTGGCCTCCGTGCTCGTCCTGGACCCCGAAGTCCTACTGCTCGACGAGCCAACCGCGACGCTCGATCCGAAGAGTCAAAGCCAGGTCGTGGACCTCATTCAGCAGTGGAAAGGCACAGCGAAGACTGTCGTCACAGCGACTCATCAGCTGGAAATTGTCGAAGACATTGCCGATCGAGTCCTCGTGCTTGAGGCAGGCGCCGTGATTGCCGAAGGAACGCCATCGGAGATCCTCTCCAACTCCGACCTGCTTCTCAGAGCAAATCTGATTCACGCCCATCGTCATTCTCACGGCGGCATCGTGCACTCGCACCCCCACCTTCACGGGCATTCTCACCATGAACATGAGCACTGAGCGCCTGTGCAGGCGTCCCGTTGCCACAGAAACTAGGGTGCTGCGCTGCGCCCGAACCTGTAGGTAACGGTCGCGCTGGCACAGGAAGTATGCGGCCTCCGACAACCTCCTGGACGTCAGAAGGAAAGAAGTTCTCCGTTGTCTGCCCGGTGTACCCGTTCGCGACAAGGAAGTTCAAACTACGCTTCGTCGGCCGCTCAGTAGGTGAATGACCAGGACCACAAACGCGACAACTAAGAGCAAGTGGATCAGGACTCCGCCGAAATGCAAACTGAAACCCAAAAGCCATAAACCTGGAAGAACCACGACAATGGTCGAAAGCATAGCAACTTCCAGTGCTCATTTTGCGACGTGGTTCTAGCACAACGTCCGCGAGACACCTTTTCGCGCCAACGGAGAGGAGGGTAAATGATGGGGCTGGCCGCCACCTGCATAAAGAGTCGGCCAAACGACAGACAGCGGCAACCCCAAATCTTGCGATTTCTACTTCTACTAGTTCGCTCTAGCTTCAGCTTTTGCGCCGCGAATTTCCGCAACGAATGGCTGGGCTGCGGCCGGAACTGGCACTTTTCCCATCAGCAACGCTCGAGTTGTGACTCCGTGTCCGTATATCGCGTGCCGGGAATCACTGTCCTGGCGGAGCGATGCACCTGTCAGCGTGAGCCCGGCAAACGCACCCTTGGCACGGGAGTAGGTCAGGATCTCCGTATCCAGTTTCCAATCCGTACCCGCCGTGGCATGCCGTCCAACTGGACCAGCTGCCGCGGAAGCGTCTCCTCCCACTTGAAAATTACTCGAGAGCAGTCTTTGCATTGCTTTGTCGCTCTGAAAGATCATTACCACGTCCACAGCTTCTACACCGATCTGCAGTCCCCAACTGCCGCCCGAGATCGTGATGAACGCTGGCGCGCTCCAGCCATTCGCGGTCCGGCAGGTTGCCACGCCTTTGCCTCCTTCAGCTCCGAAGACAAACCCGCCCTTGACCATGTGCGGTATAACGGCCACGCACTTTGCGTGCTCCAACACTTCTTCCGGGATTCCCTTGTCCGGCATCCCCATAATTTCGTGCATTACACTGGTCGCGTTGTTCAGTCGGTCGGTGGCATCTTCCCGCGCCGATCCTGCCCAGCACAGCGTGCCGAGACTCAACATCGCAAGTACAAACATTACTTTTTTCATGGATAACCTCTTTTTCTGTGCCACCCGGACGACCGGGGCAGACCCTGTCTCGGTCTGGACCGGTCTTATTTCTGGCCGTCTGGTGTGGTGGGCAAACTGCCCTTTTGAGACACCCCCAGATTCGCTCACTTGCCCTTGCAATACTGTGCAAAATGGATCATGTTACGCGCCATAAAACGCAATTTCCAAAACGGGCAGAGTTGCAAGGATGTGATCCAATCTCTGCAGGACATCGCGCAGAATCCGTGCCAGGGGTTTTCAATTTGCCCAGGACTGATCCCGCCGAACGCGCTGCTGTTTATTGCGGGCTCCGGGCAACTCATTGCATACTTGCACCCATGGGAATAGAAGACCCTCTGCTGCCAGGCGCGCACGTTCGCCTCGAACCGCTCGATTACCGCCACGTTGAAGGCTTGGTGGCCGCCGCGGCAGCCGACTCCTCCCTCTACCAGTGGAGTCCCGTCCCACAGGACAAAGTTGAGGCCACCCGCTACGTGGACACTGCCCTGGCGTGGCGGGACAGCGGGAGCGCGGTGCCCTTCGCCATCGTCCGCAAGGAGGACGGCGTCGTCATTGGGTCCACGCGCTTCTGGAATTTGGAGCGATGGCCGTGGCCGCCGAATCACCCGCGGCAGGGCCGCCACATCTTCGACGTCTGTGAGATCGGCTACACCTGGCTTACCCGCTCGGCGATCAGGACCGCAGCCAATACTGAAAGCAAGCAGCTCATGCTGACGCATGCTTTCGAAACCTGGCAGGTACTTCGTGTCTGCCTCCACACCGACGTGCGGAACCAGCGCTCCCGCGCTGCTATCGAACGCATCGGAGGGAAGTTCGAAGGGATACTCCGAGCCCATCGGATAGCGGCGGACCACACTGTCCGCGACTCGGCACGCTTCTCGATCGTAGCGGCGGAGTGGCCGGCGGTGAAGCAACAGCTGCGCCACCTCCTGAGGCAAGCCTGACCAAATCGCATCCGCGGGAACTAGACCAACGGAAATGTCGGGTGTAACGAACGCTTGAACCGAGATGGTTGCCATTGCGGATGGACTGTCAACGAAACAGTCGCGTAAACTAGGCCCGGCAGTTGCCATTGCATAATCTGCCGAGCATACTCGTTTTCGTCGCCAACTGGACGCAGGATCGCACCCTGCGGCTGGGCTGAACATCGCTCGGGAAGGGGAGGGACTGAAATGCATCCTTTAACACGTCGTGATTTCATGCGCATCAGCGCGGGCTCCGTGGCCGCTGGAGCCGCGGTGAAGACCACCTTGATCCAGCCGGCCGCGCTTTTCGGCGCTGGCCGCGCCGTAGCGCCAAGCGATCGGGTCCGATTTGCCTCGATCGGCACCGGCACGCGCGGATGCGAACTTCTGCAAGCTTCGCTCGCGGTACCCGGGATAGAATGTGTCGCGGTCTGCGATCTCTATGACAGCCGGCACGAAGCGGCTCAAGAGGCATTGCAGAAGCAGGTCCCGGCGACGCGCAGCTATCATGAGATTCTGGACCGCAAGGATGTGGACGCGGTGATCGTTGCCGTCGCCGACCACCAGCATCGCCGGATCGTGGTGGATGCCTGCGCCGCGGGCAAGGATGTGTATTGCGAAAAACCGATGTCGCACACGGTGGAAGACGGCTTCGCCATGGTGGAGGCGGTGCGCAAGGGCAATCGCATTCTGCAGGTAGGCAGCCAGCGCGTAAGTTCCATTGTTTATGAAAAGGCGCGCGAACTCTTCGCGGCCGGAGCGCTCGGCGACGTTTTCTTCATCGAAGGCTCGTCGGATCGCAACTCGGCCAGCGGCGCCTGGGTCTATCCGATTCCCGCCGACGCCAGCGAGCAGACTATCGACTGGAATGCGTTTCTGGTGGGCGCGCCCAAGCGGCCGTTTGACGCCGCGCGCTTCTTCCGCTG
>PMXH01000314.1 GCA_003165855.1 Acidobacteriaceae bacterium
CAGCCTGCCATGCTCTATCGTGGGTAGCGGACGCTCCGCAAGTGGCGCAACGGGTATGCAGGCTGACGACGGAGGGTTCTGTCACAATTGCGCCGGGCAACTCCAGGAAAATGCAGCGAACCTCCTGGATCTCCTCGTTTTCGTCGAGCAAGTGTTCGTAACGCAACAGATAACTGAATCCCAGCTTGCGGGCTTCGGCTTCGGCCTCGGCACGAGTGTGAAACGGGCCATATTCCGCCCGTAATTGCTCGGTGGAGTCGCAAGCCATCCAGAAGGTCTCTGTGTAGTCCATTCCCGCCCCGCCCAGGGATTGCGGAGCTGGCTCAAGTTGCTGGCGAGCCCGCTCGATTGGGTCGGAACTACTAATGCAATTTGCAGGCCGACTGCGATATATCAGCAAGTCATTTATATTCTTTGTATTACACCGATCTTTCGGACGAATCAGAGGGTCAAAGTGCAAACCTTTTGCAGCAGTTGCCCGGTCACCCGAGGGTTGCCTCCAAGAACTCGCAGAGCCCCGCGAAGGGCTGTTATTGAGCGCCGCCTTCGGGCGTGGACAGGAACGGTCACGAAAACCATGTGAAGTCGCTCTTCCCAGGAAAATCCCACACTTCTGAAGACTAGCCGGCTGCGGCACGACGCAGCGCAAAAGCAGGATGTTCGGGCTCTTCCAGCCAGTTCTTGCCACCATGGCCGGCCACGTACATGGCTAATTCGAGCCGGCTCCAGACTCCCAGTTTGTCGAAAGTGCTGCGCAAGTGATTCTTGATGACCTGCTCCGTCGTGCCCATGAGCTTGCCAATCTCGCGATTGGTGAGACCCTGCCACACCAGAGTAGCCACTTCAATTTCCTTCGGGGTCAAGCGTTCCCGCGGCATCATAACTTCACCTCCGCCCTGTCGAATGCGGCCGTAGCCAGCCGCACCCGCTTGCGCCCATCCCGAATTCCAGCCCGCAGAAAGAGGGTGCGCAGGTGCTGCTTTACGGTGCGCGGGCTAATGCTCAGCTGGCCTGCGATCTCTTTGTTGCTGCAACCCTGAACCAGCAGGTCGAGCACCTGCTGATCTCTGGGTGTAACCTTCATTCCATCGAGGTCCATCACGGCAGTTCTCCTTACTTGTTGTCTTTGGTCTTCTCACATTTCATCGGATTGCAATCCGCACTATCCGTTAAGCACATCCTTCGCCAAACCTTCTCTGCCCTCCCGCGCCGTACTTAAGACGAGCGTGTGCTTACACTTAGGGACAAGGACCAGAGCCTGACGGAAGAAGTGCAGAAACTCGCTGCCATAGTTATCCGTCCCAAATTGGGCGGAGAGAGCGCGAGGCCGAATCGGCTGGACTGCAGCTTTGCGCCGCCTCCCGGAAGCCGTTTGGACAACCGGGCATCGCGGCCAGCTACCCTGCCCCTGTAGATAACCTCCCTCCTTTCATATTCTTGAAGGTGTCTTAAATTCCGTTGACTTAAGCGGGAGGGAAGGAGTGAGAACTCCAGGATGGGGTGGCGCGGCGGGAAGACGCAGCTTTCCCAAAATGGATATTAGCGTGCCGCCACACGGTGCAATTTGGCACTGGCCGTCCGAAGCTGGCATTCTTGCCCAGGCCTCCCTCTCTCTAGGGGGCGCGTTCCAGCGCATCCAGTTGCATCCAGACATGTGCGGCAGCCGGTGAAGCCTGACGATCATGCAGGATGCCGCGATCAAGTGGGCCTTCCCGGTGAAGCTCACGAAAGAATTAAGTATGCAGGGGGAGACCTAGTAATCAAGTTCTATGGTGGGGGAATTGCACTAAGATAGACTGGTTCTCCGGCGCGCGGCATCCGCCCACGCTGGCCACAAGGGCCGCAAGAGCGATTGTGACCGATCAGAAAAACAAACCAGTTCTCGACGAGCAGACTTTTGAAAAGCTGCTGGAAGCCGCTTATGTAATCCAGGAGCACAACCGCGAAACGCGGGAGATGGAGGAAAGCCTGGAGTTGCACAGCGGGGAACTTCGGCAACAGGAGGCGGCCACTCAAGCCGCGTTGCAAGGAAGCACGAAGGCGCCGGAAGAACACCCACGTCCCAGCAGCGACTACACGCTTACGTTGGCCGAGATCGTCGAAACGCAGCACCAGATTCAGATTCGGCACCTCGAATCGGAGAGGGCGATGGCGTTGGTCGCCGACAGAGTCGCGGGCATCACGAATGCAAGTGGCGCGGCGATTGGAATTCTGGAGGGAAAAACTATCCGTTACCGCGCTGGAGCAGGGGCTTCGGCTTTGCCCTTGGGAAGCGAGGTCCCTTTGGAAACGGCGATTTGCGCTTCCAGCGTCCGTACCGGGCAGGTGCTGCGCACCGAGGATGTCCGCACCGAGTTTATGTTCGACCCGGACCTGTGCCGCAAGCGGGAAATCCAATCTCTGCTCACAGTGCCGATCTATCACGATGGCGACATTGTGGGCGCGCTGGAACTCTATTTCGACAAAGTGCACGGCTTCGCCGAACAGGACATCCATACCTGCCAACTGATGGCCGGGCTGGTGACGGAAGCGATTGGGCGCGAGACCGAGTCGGCGTTGAAGAAGTCGATGGCCGCGGAACGATCCACAATGTTAGCCGCAATCGAGAGGCTAAGGCCGGATCTGGCAGCTTTGGCGGGAAGCCAAACCTCTGAGATCGCCCACAGTAATCCTGGCGTGAGCGCAGCCAGCCCAACGGAAAGCTCCGGCTGCTGGAAGTGCNNGAGGAAGAGGAAGAGGAGGAAGAGGAGGACGAGGAAGAGGAGGAAGAAGAAGAAGAAGAAGAGGATAACCCTGCTCCACCGCACCCGCTGCAGAAGTTGGGCGAGGAGGATCCTTCGTTAGCGCAGTCAGTCGCAGCCAGTGCGGACGAAGCAGCGCCGCAGGTATCCTTACCCCCCGGGTTGCAGATCGGTGGAAACGATCTCGAAGCTTCCTCAACCGCGCTCCTAAAGCCACAGCCAGAGGACGTCACCTGGAGTTCCGCCGCGAAAGCCCGGGATTTCCTGGAGACACTGTCGGGAACCCGCTCACCCGGGGCATTGGCACGCTTCTGGCATGCCCGTCGCGGCGATTTCTATCTCGCGTTCGCGGTGGTTCTGGTGGCGGTCGTCATCCGCTGGGGAATGCTGTCCAGCCACTCGGTGGGTGCGACGGGCCGTGGAACGGCGGTTTCCGGGAGTGCGAGCCGGCGCAAGCCGCCAGTTCCGGATGCAGATCTTTCCACCTTCGACAAGCTCCTGATCAGCCTGGGGCTGGCCGAGGCCCCCGAGGCTCCGGAATACAAAGGCAATCCCGACACCCAGGTCTGGATCGATTTGCACACCGCCCTTTACTACTGCCCCGGTTCCGATCTGTTTGGCAAGACGCCGAAAGGCAGGTTCGCCAGCCAGCGCGATGCGCAGTTGGATCAGTTCGAACCGGCTTCCCGAAAAGCATGTGACTGACTCTCCGCCGCCTCTCCCGCGCGGCAGCAATGCCCACACGACATTTCCACACACCGGGATTTGACAACCTTCTGTGTCGGGAGTGCAATCATAAGCAGTGCCGTTTCTTCCGGAGAATGATGTGGCTCAACCCACAGACGAGTCCGACGCGACAACGTTGCCCGATCCGGAGCTGAATCCCCTCCTGAATCCGCTGCTGGCGGCGCACATGGGACGATGGGCCGAAGTGTATTTCACCAATCCGCCGGAGAAGCGCGGGCAGGCGATTTCTGAGTTGCTGCGAGAACTGGAGAACAGTTCTCCGCCGGAGCCGGTTCCGGTTCAACGCAGTAACATGGAGTACGCCTACAAGAATGTAGAAGACGAGGTCGAGGAAGATCACGCTGAGGCAGCACCGACGCCGGATTCATTTGTGGCCGCTGTGGAGCTTCCGCTTACTTGCGGGTCTTGCGGCTACAACAATTCAGCGCGGCAAAGATTTTGCGGCATGTGTGGCTCGCCCCTCGGAATCTCGCCAGCGCACCCACCGCAAGTCGCGGAAGCCGCACCGCAGGCTGCAGTAAGTTGGGGCGAACTCGACCGGGCGCTCGAAGGCAGCCTCAGCGGGCCAGGGGTTGCGTCCGATTCTGACTCCGTTGATATCGGGCATCCCCAAACAGCGCACAGTGCGCCCTGGCCGCTGCCGGAGGAGAATCTTCCTGACCTCGGTGTGCCCCAATTTCAATCCGAGTTTACTTCTGCTCCCCGTAGTTACCGGATCTATATCGGCGCGGTGTTGGCGATCCTTCTCGTCTTGATGGTGTACATGACATGGCGCGGCAGCGCAGCCTTTTGGGGCGGGGTTACGGCTCCGGCTCAGGTCCCGCGGGCGGTGCCGGCCGGGCAACCTGCATCCCCCACGTTGGCGCAGCCGACTCCTGTCCAGAGTGTTGCACCGACGAGCGCTCCCCCTACCCCACCGGTGCGCAGCCAGCGCCAACCGGATGCAGATTCACCACGGGATGCTGCGCTCGACACGCGCCCCACTCCCCGGATCGTCTCCGTAACTGCGAGTTCCTCCACTCTTGCCGCGGCACAAGGCGGCTTTGAAGAACTAGCGACCGCGGAAAAATACTTGAACGCCGGTACAGGTACGACGCCCGACACGCAGGAAGCTGCCCGATGGTTGTGGAAGGCGGTGGCGAAAGAGAATTCGACTGCAACCTTGCTTCTCTCTGATTTGTATCTTCGGGGAGACGGCGTGCCTAAGAGTTGTGACCAAGCGCGTCTGCTGCTGGACGCAGCGGCACGAAAAGGCGCCACCGCCGCCGCGGAGAGACTCCGCAACCTGCAAGCCTTCGGCTGCCAGTGAACGCTGGCCTCGGAAAATGATCCAGCGGTCCCTTAGGCGGGAAGTTGTGGTCCCTGTCTTCGCGACTCGTACCACAAAGCGAGTTCGACCCGGTTCCAGAGTCCAAGCTTGTCGTAGATGACGCGAAGATAATTCTTCACCACGTGTTCCGTGGTACCGATGGCGTGCGCCACGTCGCGGTTCTTCAACCCCTGGGCGACAAGCTCGATGACCTGCTGTTCACGCTCGCTGGGAGTGCGGCTTCCATAGCGTTCGTAGGGGAACATGATTGCCTCCGATATAAAAGTGTCGCGAGTTTCACGCGTTTGATTCCGTCGGTAATTCCGAAACGGAGGAACAGCCGGTTGAAATGAGCCTTCACGGTTCGGCGCGCCATTTTGAGCTCGCTGGCGATTTCGGCGTTGTCACAACCCTGCAAAAGCAATTCGACGATTTGCTCTTCGCGCGGTCCCAGCCGAACGGACTGCTCGATCATCACCTTTCCGTGCTCCCTGACCTGAATAGCTCCGCCCCTATGTACAACTGGAGTGTTTCCATATTCCTAGCACCTACAATGCCATTTTGAGACAGGGAAAGATGTGACCAAGGAACACTCATTTCCACAGGCGCTTTCAGGATCACAGGAGAGACTCGAGTATCCAGACGGTCGAGTCGCCTATCGATCCAGACGATCCTCGCCGCGTGGAGGAAATCCGTACTGAGACTGCGAAAAATGCGCAAAGTGAGCTAAATTGCTCAGAAAGAGAGCGTGAGCAGGAGAGGAATCAAGGCGATTGGCCGACATAGCCGCCCGCTGCGTAGGTAACCGACACCGGCGGTCCGGTCGCAATGGCCTCTGCGTCGTAGCACACTGGTCACCAAAGGACACTCAGGCAAACACCCTAGGTGAAAAGTGCAGGGCCTTACGGATATACCCTGAACAATTTACATCTTGGCGCTTAATCCCGAAACTGCTCTACACTGTTGCCTGAGCGATGAAACCTCCCTTCTCACCGCCGCAAGGTCCCACCCTCGGAAGTTTTGGCAGCGCTTCGTCTCGAGGAAGATTCTGCAGTGCGTCGGCGATGGCCGGAGTCTCCCAATGATGAAGCTTCTGAGCGTGGTTGGGGCGCGGCCCAATTTCATGAAAATTGGGCCCATCATCGACGCGCTGAAGGGACTTCCTGAGGTCGAACACTGTCTGGTCCACTCGGGCCAGCACTACGACGAACTTCTCTCCGGCAACTTCTTTGCAGATCTGGGTCTGCCCAAGCCGGATGTGAACCTTCAGGCCGGTTCCGGCAGCCACGCCGTGCAGACTGCCGAGATCATGAAGCGTATCGAACCAGTCTTGCTCGACTACAAGCCTCAGATGGTTCTAGTTGTCGGCGACGTGAATTCCACCATCGCCGCGGCGCTTACCGCAGTGAAGCTGGGAATCGGGGTGGCCCACATCGAAGCCGGATTGCGCAGCTTCGACATGACGATGCCTGAGGAGATTAACCGCAAACTCACGGACGCCATCTCCAGCCTGCTTTTTGTGACCGAGCAAAGTGGAGTCGAGAATCTAAAACACGAAGGCGTACCGGCTGAGAAAGTGTTTCTGGTCGGCAACGTCATGATCGACTGCCTGCTTCGGCACCGGGAACTGGCCGCAGGATCGCCCATTCTAGACCAGCTCGGGATGCGTCAGAAGAATGGGTCGGGCTGCCGCCCCTACGGCGTCCTTACTCTGCACCGGCCATCCAACGTGGACGATCCCAAGATACTGCAAGGTATTCTCGAGGCAGTAAGCGCTCTTTCGGTAGAGCTTCCAGTCTTCTTCCCCGTTCACCCTCGAACTCGGAAGAATATCGAGAATTTTGGTTTACTGCGATACTTGGCCAGCGCAACCGAGGGAGGCCGGGGGATAGTACCTCTTGATCCGCTCGGTTATCTCGATTTCCTTTCGCTCAACGACCGCGCGCGCATTGTCCTGACCGACTCGGGTGGGGTGCAGGAGGAAACCACCGTCCTCGGTGTGCCGTGCCTCACGCTGCGGGAGAACACAGAACGGCCCGCGACGGTTGAGCATGGTTCGAATCAAGTAGTCGGAGTCGACTCGGATCGCATTCTCGCCGCCGCTCAATCGATCCTCCGGAAGCCCGCTCCCCCACTCCAGCGTCCTCCGCTGTGGGATGGCCAGGCAGCTCCCAGGATTGTGGCTATCCTCCGCGAACATCTCCAGCGTCGCGATCTCGCGTAGACAAAAACGGGACTTCATCTCGGATTTGCTCTACACTACGGTTCAAAACCAATCATGAAACTTTCCGTCGTCATGCCGGTGTACAACGAACGCGCCACGCTGCGGCAGGTGGTAGAAAGAGTGCTGGCGGTTCCGCTGGAGATCGAATTGATTTGTGTGGACGACGGATCCACGGACAGCTCACGGGAGATCCTTGCGCAATTGCAGGCGGAGCATCCCCAGATTCGAGTTCTGCTTCAGCCCAAGAATATGGGCAAAGGTGCGGCCCTGCACTGCGGTATTCAGGAAGCAACGGGAGATTTCGTCATCATCCAGGACGCCGATCTCGAGTACGATCCAGCAGAGTACACGGTACTGCTGGAACCGCTGATCGAAGGCCGCGCCGATGTCGTCTATGGCTCGCGTTTTCTTTCCGCCCGTCCTCATCGCGTGCTTTACTTCTGGCATTCCGTAGGCAACTGGATTCTTACTTTGCTTTCCAACGCGCTCACCAACATCAATCTCAGCGACATGGAGACCTGTTACAAGGTGTTCCGGCGCGAGGTCGTCCAATCCATTCCTCTGGAAGAAAAGCGTTTCGGGTTCGAACCTGAAATAACCGTGAAGATAGCCAAGCGGAAGCTGCGCATCTACGAAGTCGGCATCAGCTACTGGGGCCGTACGTATGAAGAGGGCAAGAAAATCCAATGGAAGGATGGAGTGCGGGCTCTCTGGTGCCTGGTGAAGTATTGCATCTCCGAACCTGCGGTAGCGCGCCAGAAAACCACGCCGGCGACTGCTGCTAACACGCTAACGGCGGGCGCAAGAGCTGACAAGTTGCCCCCCGCAGGCTAGCCGATCCAGGTACCCAACCGCCTAATTCTTCTTGGTAACCCGCGGCACGCTCGAATTCTTAGAATTCGCGTTAGGCGTCGTGGCCGTCAAGCCACCCGCTGGCTTCTGATACTTATAGTTAATTCCCGGGCCACTGGCGGAGGTGCCCCCAGGCTTGGGCACCGCGGGAGGCTTCGCAGCTTCCTTGGGGTCTCGGCTGGAACCGTCGGCTTTCACCGGCTGCCGCTCTAGGCGAGTGAGTTCCGCGCTTGTATTTCCACCACTCTTCGGTGCGTTCAGTGGCGCTGCCGATGACTTGTGTTGGGCCGGCATTGCGGATTTCGGAGTGAGTGGCTTGGTCGCGTTCTGCAAAGAATCCGGATCCCGCTTCGCAGAAGCAGAAGACGAGCGAACCTGAGAGCTCTGGGCTGTCGCTAAACAGGTCAAGGTTGCTACAGCCGCACACAAATAAACAACTCTATACTTCATCATGGGAAATCTCCCGCTCAGGCATGCCGGTCCGAGTAGCTATGCTAATTAAAGCACGTTTTCAGCCAGGAGGATGCCCGAACGGTAATCTGCCCAAGTTACGTCCGGATTTGGCCGGCAAGGCACGATGCTACCTGCCACATTTTGTTTTTGACTTAGAAAGCGGGCCGACATATGATGCCGCCGTAAAGCGAATCCCGGGTGGAACCCTGGCTTCGAGCATCTCCAATGCAAAGCGCCGGCGCGAGACAAGATTCTGGGCACTCAGGGTCGCTGGCTTGGGATCACTATAGAAGCGGGCCCAATCCTCAACAGTCTTCGTGAATAACTCATCCACCTGCGCCTTAGAACTCATGACCCACCCCAACCAATTCAACCAGCAGCCTAAGTAGCATGCTCGGCACAACTGTACTTGTTCGTCTCTTTTACACCGCCTCGTGAGTGGCCGTCAATCGCCGGAAGGAAAAGACCGCAGTTCAGAAGAGACTAAGCCCGAACTTGAGAATTCATGAATTCAGAGACCGGAGATGTCTATTCCATTGGCAAGAAGAATTTGCTTCTTCTATCAGGAGAGGACTGCGCTTTGGAAAAGCATAGCGCCACGCAGATTTGTTTCCTTCCTGGAATTCTTCAGCGGAGAGCGGCTCCTTCAATGTTGCGGGCTCGGATTGCGATTCCCGCTTTAGCCGATTTTCCGGGCGCCGGATATTATGGTTGGAAGGGCAATTGGCAGCTCCCGTGAGGACGGCTGCGAAACGCATGAGTCAGATCATGAACATCACCCACTGCGGCTTCCAGATCGAGAAGCCGCTCGCGCTTCCCGAAGACGAAGTGCAACTCTGGCGAGTCGATCTGGAAGCGGTTGGCAGCGACGAATCCCGTTGGCAGAAGGTGCTTTCCTCCGATGAAACGATCCGGGCTTCGCGTTTTCACTTTCCCCGTGACCGCCAGCGCTTCGTTGCAGCGCGAGGCCTGTTGCGGATAATCCTCTCGGCCTACCTGGCAACGGATCCGAACCAATTGCGCTTCTCCTACTCGAACAAGGAAAAGCCTTCTCTGGGGCCGGCGCATGCCGAGAGCGGTGTCAAGTTCAACGTTTCCCATTCCGGAGGCATCGCGTTGTTGGCCTTTACTTGTCGCCGAGACATCGGCGTGGATGTGGAACAAGTTCGCAGCGATTTCGACCTGGAAGCCATTGCCCGGCGCTTCTTTTCCGCCGACGAGCAGAAGCAACTTGCGACCGCGCCCGCGGAAGAGAAACCCGAAGCCTTCTTCCGCTGCTGGACGCGCAAAGAGGCCTACATTAAGGCCACCGGGGACGGATTGTCGCTTCCCCTCAGCCAATTCGACGTATCCCTGGCGACAGAAGAGAAGACGAACGCGCTCCTTGCAACCCGGCCTGATGGCTCCGAAGCAGGACGTTGGCTTCTGCAGGCGGTGCCGGCAGGCTCGGGCTATCTCGCCGCTCTCTGCGTTCGCGGTCAAGANNTGGGAAGACCGGCGCACGCTGAGCCAATAACCTGGACGTGTCGGTGGAGACGGGCAAGTTGCTCGCTCGAGTCTTAAACTTGTGGAATTGCTCTGCCCATTGTCGCAATTGTTTTCATATTCAGAGGCGCAGTCTAGGGTTTGCCGGCGAAATGCTCCCCACAAAGCTCTTCGTTTCATCTGTTTACGTGGATAGCGATTGGCGCAGAAGGTCGGCGAATTGCTCCATCCGTTGGTTGTTCGCTGGAATCAATCTATTTCTTCTCACGCAGAGAAAGTGATACTCTGTGAGGTAAAGCTGCGGGGTTTATCCTGCCCCTTAAGTACCTGCAATCGGTTCCGCCCCCCGATAAAGTCTGGGAAGCGATCCAGGCAAATACAATAAAGGTAATAGACAAGACAAACGCAAGAATCCAGGAGGCCTAGCACTTGACTGCTTCGACTAGCCATCTCATCCCGCCGCACGGCGGAGAACTTGTTCAACTCATCGCCCAACCAGAGAGAATTGCCGAACTGAAGGCCCATTCGAAGGAGTGGCCCTCGTGGGACCTCACCGGCCGCCAGCTTTGTGACCTCGAGCTGCTGCTTGCCGGCGGGTTTTCTCCTCTGCGGGGCTTCATGACCCGCGCCGACTACGAAGGCGTCTGCCACAACATGCGGTTGGCCAACGGAACCCTCTGGCCCATGCCCATCACTCTCGATGTAACCGAGGAATTTGCCAAGAAACTCACTCCGGGCACGAGCAAGATCGCGCTGCGCGATCCCGAGGGCGTGATGCTGGCGGTGTTGAGTGTGGAAGAAGTCTGGCAGCCCGATCGTAAGGCCGAAGCCCAGGCAGTTTTCGCCAGCACCAGCCCCGCTCATCCCGGCGCCGATTACGTCATCAACAAGGCGAATCCCTGGTACGTCGGCGGAAGTTTAGAGGGGATCCAGATTCCATCCCACTATGATTTCCGTAACCTGCGGTTGACTCCGGCCGAAGTCCGCGCCGAGTTTGCCCGCGTGGGCTGGCGGCGTGTGGTCGCCTTCCAGACTCGTAATCCTATGCACCGCGCTCACGTCGAGCTTGCATTCCGCGCCGCCAAGCAGGTAGAAGCCAATCTGCTGATTAATCCAGTCGTGGGTATGACCAAGCCCGGCGATGTGGATTACTTCACCCGCGTGCGCTGCTATCAACTGCTGCTGCCAAAGTTTCCGCAGTCTACCGCCAAGCTTTCCTTGCTGCCGCTCGCCATGCGCATGGGCGGACCGCGCGAGGCCATCTGGCACGCGCTCATCCGCAAGAATCATGGCTGCACCCACTTCATCGTGGGGCGCGATCACGCCGGACCGGGGTCCGATCCTGCGACGAAGAAACCTTTCTACGGTCCTTACGAAGCCCAGGAAGTGTTCAAGAAACATGAAGCCGACATTGGCGTCACCATGGTCCCGTTCAACATGATGGTTTACCTCGAGGACCAGGACAAGTACGTTCCTGACGATGAAGTCAAGAATGGGGATCGCGTATTGAATATCTCCGGCACTGAACTTCGCCAGCGTCTGAACGAAGGCCGCGAGATTCCCGCCTGGTTCACCTATCCCGAAGTCGTGACGGAATTGCGCCGCAGCTTCCCGCCGCGTCACAAGCAAGGCGTGACCATCTTCTTCACGGGACTTTCCGGTTCCGGCAAGTCGACCATCGCCAATGTTCTGCTGACAAAATTCTTGGAAACCGGCGGACGTCCGGTCACGCTATTGGATGGCGATCTGGTCCGCAAGAATCTGTCTTCCGAACTCGGCTTCTCGAAAGAGCACCGTGACATTAACATTCGGCGCATCGGCTACGTTGCATCGGAAATCACCAAGAATGGCGGCATTGCCATTTGCGCGCCCATCGCGCCCTACGACGCGACGCGCAAACATGTGCGGCAGATCATCGAGCCTTACGGTGGATTCATTCTGGTGCACA
Source organism: Acidobacteriaceae bacterium (assembly GCA_003165855.1). Lineage (GTDB taxonomy): Bacteria > Acidobacteriota > Terriglobia > Terriglobales > Acidobacteriaceae > Sulfotelmatobacter. The sequence goes on from PMXH01000314.1 coordinate 11,760, forward strand.
TCGCGACCAGCGTGGAGGTTTGCGAGCAACGCGACCGCAAGGGCCTGTACGCCAAGGC
>PMXH01000220.1 GCA_003165855.1 Acidobacteriaceae bacterium
AACTGACCACGATGACCGGCAGCGGATGCCGGCGCATGATCTCTTTCAGAGTATCGATTCCGTTCATGCCGGGCATTTGCAGGTCGAGGGTGATCACGTTCGGGTGCAACTCTTCGATCTTCTTTAGGCAGAAGGTTCCGTCCATCGCCGTGCCCACCACCTCGATCGAGGGGTCAGCTTCGAGCATTTGCGGAATCAGCTTTCGCATCAAGGCCGAATCGTCCACCACCAGCACACGCACCTTGTTCACGCTCATGCCTGGCCTCCCACTGCGCCCAGAGCCAGACGCGCGCGATCGGCATGGTTCAGCAATATTCCGCAATTCGTCAGGCCCGTTTCTTCCGGACGCGAACGCGCCACGTGTTCCACAACCGCGGGCAGATTCAGAATCAGCACGACCTTCCCATCCCCCAGGATAGAAGCGCCGTTCACCAAGTCGGTGGCGAAAGTCTGGTCGTCCAACGCTTTGATGACCAGCTCTTCTTCGCCTTCGAGGGCGTCGACGATCAGTCCGTATTTTCTTTCGCCGACCGTGATCACCAGCACAAACAGCTTGCTCGATTTCCCGTCTTCTTGGGCCGCGCCGCGCTGTCCCAGGCGCAGCAGAGGAAGCACCTGGTTCCGCAATTGCAAAACTTCGTAGTTGTCGACCTGGTGAACCTCGGATTCCGTAGTGCGCGCGATCTGGTTCACCGCATTCAGCGGGATGGCATACAAGCGTTGCTCCACCCAGAACATCAGCGCCTTGATGATTGCGAGAGTGAGCGGCAACTTCATCCGGAAAGTGGTGCCCTGGCCGGGACGCGTCTCAATGTGAATTGTGGCCTTCAGCCGGTGCAGTACGCTTTGCACCACATCCATCCCCACCCCGCGCCCGGAAACTTCCGTGACTTCTTCCGCGGTACTGAATCCTGGCCGGAAAATGAGTTCCAGGGTCTCGGCTTCGCTCATGCGCGCCACTTCTTCCCCCGTGATCATCCCCAACTCAATCGCCTTGGCGCGAATCTTCTGCACGTCGATGCCGTGCCCATCGTCACTGATTTCGACCACCACCTGATTGCCCTGGTGAAGCGCATTCAGCCGGATCCTGCCCCGTGAAGGCTTGCCCAATCTGCGGCGTTCTTCGGGCGATTCAATGCCGTGGCTGACCGCGTTTCGCACCAGGTGAGTAAGCGGCTCGGCGATGGCATCGAGAATGCCCTTGTCGAGGTCGGTTTCCTGCCCGCTGAGCTCGAGATCCACTTCGCGCCCGCATTGCCGTGCCACGTCGCGCACCATGCGTGGAAAGCGCCGGAACAACTGGTCTACCGGCACCATGCGGATTTTCATCACCGAGCGTTGCAGGTCGTTCAGCACTCGCGCCTGAAAGGCCATGGCGTCGGCAAACTTGCCGCGCAGCAGGTCCTTGGGATAACGCTTGCCAAACTCGTTGAGCGACTGCTGCAACATCGACTTGCCGATNNTGTTTTCCGTCATCGCCTGCGCTGGAGGTTCTGGCACAGGGGCTTGCGCCTCGACCGGAGTCGGTTGCGCCAGGACGTTTGCGGACGAAGCTGGCGTTGAAGTCTTTGTCGCCGAGGCGGAAGCCTCGGGAACTGCCGCCGCGCTCGTTCTGGCGGAGCTTTTCGACGGCGATGCGGCTGCGATTAAAGTCACGCTCACGTCGCCCGTTATCGTCGGGATGCGGGCCTTGGCGGCGATCTGCTCTTCCGCCTGCGAACTGGCAACCACGAATTGCACCTGCTTGGATGCGGCTGGCGATTTTGCGTCCGGCCGCACCACCAGGATTTGACCGATCCCGCCGATCGCATTCTGAATCAGTTGCCGGGCCGCAATCGGCATGGTGCAGTGGGGATCGATTTTCACCACGATGTCGTAGATGGCCAGGCCGGTGGCCTGTGCCTGGGCGAGCGCGCGCTTCTCCGCATCGGTCCAGTCTTTGCCCGATCGCGGAGCCGCCTCGGTGGACTTCTTCTTGCGCCGCGATTTCTTGGCCGCGGGGGCCGAAGTGAGTTCGTCGATTCTTTGCCGCAGAGCTTCCGTGGCGGGCATCGCGCCTCCGCCATGATAGGCCGCGAGCATCGCGGTAAACACGTCGGCGGCCGCAAAGGCAATCTCGGCCAACGCTCCATGGCTGGCTGCGGTTTCGAGGGAAAGCGCATCCTCGAACTGGTGTGCCAGTTCGCTCAATTCGCGCAGCCCGCAAGCCGCCGAGTCGCCTTTCAGCGTGTGCACGGTCCGCCGGATCGAACGCACAATCTCCTCATCGCCGGGGCTCTTCTCCAGCTTGAGGGATTCCTCGTTCAGCGCCTGCAGCAGTTCCTGCGAGGTCTCAAAAAACAACTCCCGCAGTTCCGCTCCGCGCTCATCGGGGGGATTCGTCAATCTCGCACCTCAATCCGTTGATAGGCCGTACCACTGTCGCGGTGCACCATGTGGAACTTCTCGGTCAGGCCCAGCAGGCTTTCCGCATGGCCTACGAACAGATAGCCGCCGGGATTCAGGCAGCGGTAAAACTTTTCGACCAGCCGCTTTTGTTCGGCTTCGTCGAAGTACATCATCACGTTGCGGCAGAAGATCACGTCATTGCGCTGCGGCAGGTACTCCGTCTTCAAATTGTGAAAGTCGAAGTGGACCATCTCTTTCAGAGCTTTCTTGACCGCGTACCGGTCGCCAACCTTGTCGAAGTAACGCAGCCGGAAGGTGTAATCCACCGCTGCCATCTGGTTTTCGCTGTAAGCGCCCTCCTGGCCGGTGCGCAGCACCGAGTAGCTGATATCGCTGGCCAGGATTTCCACCCGCCACGGCGGAGGAATCAGCGGTTTGGGCAGCGCCACTTCCACCGGCAGCGGATTGCGCAGGTAATAGTAGGCCAGCGTGTCCGCAGCCATCATGCCCAGCGTGTAGGCTTCCTGCCCGGTCGAGCAGCCCGCGCTCCACACTCGCAGCGAATATTCTCGGTGCGCCTGCTTGTGTTTCAGCATGTTCTCCAGAACGTATTTCTGGAACAAGTCGAGCTGGGCCTTGTGCCGGAAAAAGCTGGTTTCGTTGACCGTCAGGTTCTCTACCAGCTTAGCCAGTTCCGCCTTACCGTCCTGGCTGATCAGCAGCCGGTAATAGGCGTAAAACGAATCGGCGCGGCATTCCTTCAGCCGCCGCAGCAGGCGGTCCTGCAGGAAATGCACGCGGCGCTCGTCGAAGTGCATGCCGCACTCCTGATACACCAGCGCCTGCAGAAGTCGCAGTTCCGCTTCGGTCAGGATGGGAGCCGGTGCCGTTCCGAATGTACTCATGCGATCTCTCGTTCTCCCTGCCCGTATCTCATTCCGCCTCCATCCGCCATGTCATGGTCCAGACCATCGGATTACTTGGCGGCCGCGGCTCCCCGCGCCTCCGCTTTGCCGGTCTTGCTTTCCGTCTTCCCGCTCTCCTGCAGCAAACTGGCCGGAGCCAGCAGTTTGGTCATGTCCAGCAATACGATCAGGCGGCCTCGAACCTTGCCCAATCCCGTGACACAATTCAGCCCACCCTCCTGGAACGCGGCGGGCGCGGGCTCTACGTCTTCGCTGGGAATCTTCAATACTTCGGTCGCCGAGTCTACGATCAGCCCGGCGAGCCGGCCGGAGTGCTCCACCACCAGAATCCGGTTCCGTTTCTTGAGCGAGGCCTGCTTCTCGCCGAAACGCTTGCGCAGATCCATGACCGATACGATCTTGCCCCGCAGGTTGATCACGCCCTCCAGGTACTCCGGTGCGTCGGGTACGGCGGTGATCTCCGGCACCCGCACGATTTCGTGCAGGGAAGTGATGGGCACGCCATAGGTCTCGCGCCCGATTTGGAAACCCACGATATGGAGTTCGTCATTCATCGCTGGTCCTTGACTATGCCCACTAGGAGTATGCCCACTAGTTGCGGGATCCCGCGGTGGCGCGCCGCGCATTCTTCGGTTTCTCGTCCGGTTCTTCCCTCCGTGACGAAGAAGACTCATCCAGCGTGAAGCGGTCCATGAAGTCGAGCAGGCCGCGCGACATCTTCGACATCTGCTCGGCCGAAGCCGCCANNGCTTTGACCACGGCTTGCGCTCCGGAGGCTTGCTCTTCCACCGCCGAGTTGATTTCGTGGGTGATCTCGTTCAGCCGCGTGGTAGCCCGGGCGATCTGCGACGAACCATGCGATTGTTCGTTGGTAGCCGCGCCAATCTCCTGCGCGAACTTGTAAACCTCGGTTACCACGTTCGAAATCTTGCGCAGCGCCGAGTTCAATTCGCCGCCGAGATCGAGGCCTTCGTTCACGATTCCGGTCGAGCGGTCCATGTTCTCGACAGCCTTGCGCGCTTCCTTCTGAATACTTTGAATCAGTTCGGAAATCTCTTTCGTCGATTGCGCCGACTTTTCCGCCAGCTTGCGCACTTCATCCGCCACCACCGCGAAGCCCATGCCGGCCTCGCCCGCGCGGGCGGCCTCGACGGCCGCGTTGAGAGCAAGGATGTTGGTCTGAAATGCGATTTCATCTATGGTTTTGATGATTTTGCTGATGTCATCGCTGGAAGATTTGATGTCTTGCATGGCCAG
>PMXH01000502.1 GCA_003165855.1 Acidobacteriaceae bacterium
GGCTCCAGCGGCTTCGACTTGAACTCGGGATGAAACTGGCATCCGATGAAATGCGGATGATCCGGCAGTTCTATCATCTCCACGTAAGTGCCGTCCGGCGTTGAGCCCGAGATGCGCAGACCCGCCGCCACCATCGGCTCTTCGTATTCGCGATTGAATTCGTAGCGATGGCGGTGACGTTCGCTGATCTCCAGCTTGCCGTAGATCTTGTGCGCCAAGGTGCCGGGCTCAATCTTGCAAGTCCAGGCGCCCAACCGCATGGTGCCGCCGAGCTCCTCCACGCCGCGCAACTCGCGCAGCTTGTAGATCACGCGATGCGGCGTCGCCTGATCGAACTCACTCGAATTTGCGTCGGCCAGACCCACTACGTTGCGGGCAAACTCCACACACGCAGTTTGCATTCCGAGGCAAATCCCAAAGTACGGAACGTTATGCTCGCGCGCGTAACGAATCGCGATCAGCATTCCCTCGATGCCGCGTTTGCCAAAACCGCCAGGAACCAGAATTCCGTCGTAATCCTGGAGTTGCGCATCGTTGCTTTCGCTGTTGCTCTGGTCGCCCGTTTCCAGCCCTTCGGCTTCAATCCAGTTCAACTGAAGTTTCAGGTTGTGGGCCAGCGCGCCGTGCACCAGCGCTTCCTTCAGCGATTTGTACGAATCCTCATATTCCACATACTTGCCGACAATTCCGATCGTGACCGTGTCTTTCGGGTTGTACACGCGATGCACAATGTCTTCCCATTTGGAGAGGTCACGATCCTTCGCCTCCATGCGCAGATATTTCAGCACCAGCGTGTCCACACCTTCATTCGCGAACACGAGCGGCACTTCATACACCGATGCCACATCTTTGGCCGTGATCACGGCTTCTTCCTGCACGTTGCAGAAGAGCGCAATCTTCGACTTCAACTCCTTCGCCAGGAAACGGTCCGTACGGCAGAGCAGGATGTCGGGCTGAATTCCAATGCTGAGCAGCTCTTTCACCGAATGCTGCGTTGGCTTGGTCTTCAGTTCTTGCGCGGCGGCGATGAACGGCACTAAAGTCACGTGAACGAACAACGTGTCTTCACGCCCCAATTCCTGGCGCATCTGCCGGATCGCTTCCATGAAGGGCAGCGACTCGATATCACCCACCGTGCCGCCAATTTCAACGATTGCTACGTCCACATCCTGAGCAACTTTCTTCATCGCGGCTTTGATTTCATTGGTCACATGCGGAATCACCTGCACCGTCTTGCCCAGATAGTCGCCGCGGCGCTCCTTGGCGATGATCTGCTCGTAGAGCCGGCCGGTAGTCCAGTTATTATCGCGAGAGAGTTTGGCGTGAGTGAAGCGCTCGTAGTGGCCCAGGTCGAGATCGGTTTCAGCGCCATCGTCGGTCACGAAGACTTCGCCGTGCTGAAACGGTGACATCGTTCCCGGATCGACGTTGAGATACGGGTCAAACTTCATCAGGTTGACCTTCAACCCACGGCTCTCCAGCAGGCAGCCGATAGACGCCGCGGCCAATCCCTTGCCCAATGAAGACACAACTCCGCCCGTTACAAAGATGTACTTCGCTGGCATCTCTTCCTCGCTCTAAATTGTGTTTGAAAGATTGTGCAGGTGGGGTGCACGATCAATTATGGCAGAAGAGGCCTGTGGAAACAAACAGAAGAATTAGCGTGCGTTGACTATCCCGGTAATGTGGGCGAAAATGATTGCAGCACTTCCCTCGATCCCGACTCGACAGGCTTTGGCTTGTTCGTCTTCAATCGTGGGCCTGTGGCGCAGCTGGGNNTGGGAGCGCGCTTCCATGGCATGGAAGAGGTCGTCGGTTCGATCCCGACCAGGTCCACCATTTCTCTCAACAACTCATTTCTCTCAACAACTTAGACCGGGCGACTTGCTTGGAACCCCGGCGTTTGTGTCGTGGTCAGGGGATTTGTTCACAAAAAGAGGCCCTTGGGGGAGGGCCCTCGAGTAGCACTCTCAGCTGGGTAAACAATATATCATCATGTCTATTGTATTACTATGCATATTATGGGTGGACCTCGATCGTAGTCCCGTCCGCAGGAATGCTAGGCTAATCCAGTGAACCGCCTGCTCGCTACTCTTGCCTTCGCACTTCTTGTCTTGACTTGGATATCCCTTAGCGCCGCCGCTCCGGCCTCTGCCGCAAGCTGGACCGTGCGCGCGCAGCCTGCGCGGCTGGTCAATGGCGGTCCCGTACTATTTCAGGTGAAGCCCCCGGAGCGCCTGCAGGCTCTAACCGGAACCTGGCTCGGACACGAGGTTCCCTTCACCTTCGATGCGGCCAGTAAAACATGGTTCGCCCTGGCTGGCTTAAGCCTGGAAACCGTCCCCGGAACCTACACTCTTGAACTGACCGGCGAAACCCAAGCAGGAAAAGCAGCCGGCAACAAAGTTGCTTTCACCCGCAAGTTCGCCGTCGCCCGTGGCAAGTATCCCAAAATCCAAGGCAAGCTCAGCGTTGAAGGCAAGTTCACCGAGCCCGATCCTGAGCAGCAGAAGCAGATTGCCGAAGGCGTCCAAATCAAGAAGGATTATCTGGACCGGGTTACACCCGAGCGCGAGTGGTCAGGGCAATTCGCCGCGCCGGCGGACGCCGAGATTTCTGACGTTTTCGGTGCCCAGCGCGTCTTTAACGGAAAAACCCAGAGCACTCACCTCGGCCTGGATTTCCGCGTCCCCACCGGAACTCCCGTCACCGCCATGAATGACGGCACGGTACTGCTGGCGCGGCCTCTCTACTTCGAAGGCAATTTCGTCGTCCTCGATCACGGCCAAGGCCTGTTGACTCTCTACCTGCATCTTTCCGAATTCAAGGTGAAGGAAGGCGATCCGGTGAAACGCGGCCAGGTAATCGGCTTGAGCGGCGGCACGGGCCGGGCCACGGGACCGCATCTCCACGTCGCCGTGCGATGGCAAGGCACCGCTCTCGATCCCGCGGCACTGATACGCCTACGACTGCCGTAGTCAGGGTTGGCAATTAGCAGTTAGCAATTGGCATTCAGCCAGCACAGATCAGTGGTTGCGAACTGCTAATTGCTAACTGCTAATTGCCAATTTACTGCCCGCCCTACGCATTCCCGCCCGAGATCCCGCTCAGCCCTCGCTGCGAAAGCTCTTGCAGCGCATCCTTCAGAGCTTCTTTCAGCTCCAGGTTGCGGATCAATCGGTGCAGATAATTGGGATGCACTCCCAGTAAGCGGGCGGCCTCGGTATAGCTGCCTTGCGTTTGCTCCACGGCATCGAGAATGAGTTGCTTCTTCAGTTCTTTCACCGCGGCGTGATATTTCGCCTCCGTCATCTCCGGCAGCGGAGTGCGCTCCAGCAACGATTCCGGCAGGTCCTCGGGAAGAATCATGTCCGAAGACCCCAACACCAGCGCATGCTCGATGGCATTTTCCAGTTCGCGCACGTTCCCCGGCCAATCGTAGTTCTCCATGCGGGACAACGCTTCGCGGGAAATCGGCCGGGGCTTCACCTTGCAGTGTTTCGCATGTTTCTGCACGAAATGGCGCACCAGCATGGCAATATCTTCCCGCCGGTCGCGCAGCGCGGGCATCGTTACCTTCAGCACCGCCAATCGGTAATACAAGTCCTGGCGAAACCTGCCGTCGCGCACGGCCTGCTCCAGGTTGCAGTTGGTCGCGGCAATCAGGCGGATATCTACCTTGATGGTCTGGATCCCGCCCACCCGTTCGAACTCACGCTCCTGCAGCACGCGCAGCAGCTTCACCTGCAGCGCGGGGGCCAGTTCGCCAACCTCATCGAGAAAAACCACGCCTCCGTCGGCAACTTCGAGCCGGCCTTTCTTCAGCGAACCTGCTCCCGTAAACGCTCCTCGCTCGTGCCCGAATAAATCGCTTTCCAGCAGCGTCTCCGGAATCGCGGCACAATTGATGGCCAGAAACGGCTTATTGGCACGCGGACTGTTGCGGTGCAGGGCCCGCGCTGCCAGCTCTTTGCCGGTTCCACTTTCACCCTCGATCAATACCGTCGAGTCGGTCGGCGCCGCGCGCTTGAGAAATTGATAAACCTCTTTCATGCGCGCGCCCTCGCCCACCAGGCTGCGCTCCTGGCTGATCTCCACAGTCAGGCGCTCATTCTCCTGCTCCAACCACTGCAGGCGCCGGGCATTCTCCAGCGCAACCGCCGTAATGCCCGCGATGGCGGTGACCAGTTGCAGATGTTCTTCCCGAAGCCGCGTCTCGAGACTGTTGCTGTCCAGATAAATGCACCCGATCACGCGCTGAAACACGGTCAGCGGCACGCACAACAGAGAGCGCACCTGCGATGCGGCCAGGCTCTCCACCTCGCGCAAATCGTAATTGCTTGCAACATCGCTGCCCAGAATCGCAATCCCCTGCTCCAGCACCTGACGCGCGACTGTGCGGCTCACCTTCACCAACTGCGTCTGCCCTGCCTGCCGCATACGGACGAACGTGGAATTAAATTGGTGCCCTTCCTTATCCGCCAGCAGGATGGCGCCGCGGCCCGCCGGAACAACCTCAAAAATCAGCTCCAACAATTGACCCTGCAGTTCGTCAAGATCGCGAATCGCATGCACGATCCGGCTGATCTTGAGCAGCGCGTTCAGGTTGCGGGCTACCTTGGAGGTCGCCGGCAACTCGCGCAACAGCCGGTCCGGTTGCAGGTAGACCACGTCCCTGGGATGGATGATCGTGGTTTCCACCGTTCCCTGCGCGTCGTCGAATTCCACGCGGCTCGGGTCCGGTGCGACATCCTCTTCTTCGAGGAACAGAAAGGAAGAATCCCCCGCGGCGATCTCGTCTCCGTGCTTCAGCCACTGTTCCTCCACCCCGGCGCCGTTCACCAGGGTTCCATTGCGGCTGTCGAGATCCCGCACCCGGAACTTTCCCCTTTGCCAACTCAGCAAACAGTGTTTTCGCGAAACGGAAGGGTCCGTGATCGCGATTCCATTCGACGCTTCCCGCCCAATCGTAATCTCTTCCTCGGAC
>PMXH01000073.1 GCA_003165855.1 Acidobacteriaceae bacterium
CCTTATGTCAGCGAGAAGGAAACCGCCGCCGTCGTCGCCTTTTGGAAGGAACAGGGCCAGGCAGAATACGTCGAAGGCTTCCTCGAGTCGCCCAGGGATGAGCGCCCCAGCGTTGACGGCTCCAATCCCGACCCCGACGAAAACGACACCATGTTCGACGACGCCGTCCGTCTAGTCTTCGAATTCGGCAAGGCCTCCACGTCACTGCTGCAGCGTCGCCTGCGCATCGGCTACGGCCGCGCAGCCCACCTCATCGACCTCATGGAGCGCGACGGCCTCGTCGGCCCTGCTGAAGGTACGCGTCCCCGCGAACTCCTCAAGGCCCCCGGCTGGCTCCACGAAGTTATGGCCAGCAGCAACGAATAGCGCCCCGCAAAAAAATTCCGGCCCATCGGGAATAATTCCGGCTTGCTCCAGTTCTATGCAGTGAAGGGAGCAAACCAAATGCACAAGCTATACGCGTGGCTCATCCATCCACCAACCAACGGTCCCAGGTCCATCCTCATCATTCGCCTCATGGCGGGAGGCGTCTTCTTCTGGGAAGGCATCCTCAAGTTCGTCTACGTCAATCAGGGCGTCGGACGCTTCACAAAGCTCGGAATCCCATTCCCCCAATACACGGCCACCTTTGTCGGTGGCCTTGAAATCATCGGCGGACTCCTGCTGCTCACCGGCCTCGCCACCAGGCTCATCGCCATCCCGTTCATCTTCGAGATGATCGTCGCCATCCTCAGCACCAAGATCGGTATCTACCTTGGAACTTCACCGCTGCCCTTGCCGCCCGCTCCACCAAAGATCGGCCCCTGGGCTGTGCTCCACGAAATCCGCGCCGACTACGCTCAAATCCTCACCACCTTGTTTCTCCTCATCAATGGACCCGGCAGATGGTCGCTCGATGCGCTCCTGCAACGCAGATCGCAAGCCGACGCCGAAACCGCCGTGCCAAACAGGCCGATCGGTACAAACATCGCCACGCGTATTGCGGCCGACTGACAACCGCGAGTCCGCGCGAAAGAACACGCCCCTTCGGGATTGGGGCATTCAGGTAAACTGTCCGTGCCGTGGCCGATCAATCAGGCGCTTCCGGGTCGTTTGAACAGCTGGCGATGCCTCACTTCGCCAGCCTGTACAACTTCGCCTGCTGGTTGGCGCAGGACCGTGCCGTAGCCGAGGATCTCGTGCAGGAAGCGTACATGAAGGCGCTCAAAGGCTTCCCCTCCTACCAGCAGGGAACCAACTTCCGCGCCTGGATTTACAGGATCCTTCACAACACCTTCCTCACCTCGCAAACCGGGCTCAAAACACATCTCTCGCTGGATGATGACGATGTGCTCATTGAGCCCGAAGCCGGCACAACGCCGGAGTCGATCCTGCTTGCCCGCGCAGAACAGGAAACGGTCCGCAAAACTCTCGAAGAGCTGCCGCTCCGGTTTCGCGAAGTCATCCTTCTCTGCGACATGGAAGAGATGAGCTACGACGAGATCGCGCAAACGCTCGCAATTCCCGTCGGCACCGTCATGTCGCGCCTCTCACGCGCCCGCCGAGCCATGCGCTCGTTGCTCGAGGCAAAAATGCAGGGGGTGACGCGATGACATGCGATCAGTTGCGGCCAAGCCTCCACGCGTACATCGACGGCAGTTGCTCAGCCGAAGAACTGCCCATTCTCGAAGCGCATCTCCGCACGTGTCCGCAGTGCGCTGCCGAAGCGTTGAGTCTTTCAGAGTTGAAGCGGATCACACGCACCGCCTCCTCCGCGCGCTTTGCTCCACCACCGCAGTTTCGCGTGCGCCTTGAAGAAAGCATCGCCGCAAAGCCGCCGCGCAAGCCTCTGTTCAACTTCGCAGGTCTGCCCACGCTCGCAACCGCCGCATTTGCTCTTCTGCTCATCGCCTCCTCTGCGATGTGGGTGCGCCACTCGGAACGCGAGCAGGCCGTGGCAGAGTTGCTTGATCTTCATGTAGCCACTCTCGCCAGCGCCAACCCGGTCGACATCGTCTCCACTGATCGCCACACCGTCAAGCCCTGGTTCCAGGGCAAGCTACCTTTCGCTTTCAACATTCCCGAGCTCGGCAACTCTCCCTTCAAGCTCCTCGGCGGCAAGCTCGTTTACTTCCGTCATAGTCCCGGCGCGCAACTGCTCTTCACTCTCGGCAAACACCAACTCTCGGTCTTCATCCTGAAAGACCAGCCGCTGATCGCCGCCGCTTCCACGCGGGAAAAAGGATTCACGGTCGAAGCCTGGAGCCGGTCCGGTCTTCGCTACGTCGTCATCGGCGACGCAAATCCCGCCGACGTTCACGCCCTCTCGCAACTCTTCGAGTCGGCGGCTCAATGACTGCTAGATCCAGAATCCCTGGCATCATCCGCCCTTTTGCTATCATTGCCCCGCACGCGCGCCCGCTGGGGAATCAGACCGGCACAGCGATCTTGTACGGCGATTCGAGCGTGCGGGCAGACTGCGCAGCGCCTCCTTGTGCACGCAGAGCGCAAAAGGGGCTTCAACTGACCCCGCCGCACTTTCCACTCCCGGCCCTGTTGCAACCAAGGCGAGCTGTGCTACACTTCGTCGAGTAAACGCTTACCCGATGCCACTCGTCTCCTGTTTCGTCCGTTCTTCCGGGATTCTTACCGGTTGGCCTTGCAGGATCCGGTTTGTTCAACGCGGGCTCTGCCTCCCGCTTGACAGATGTCGGGGT
>PMXH01000104.1 GCA_003165855.1 Acidobacteriaceae bacterium
CCACTTTGCCGGTCACATCGACCAACGTTCCTTGCAGGTACTCGGAGAGTTTGTCCCGCATCGTTGCGTCATGGATGTGTGCGTACCGGCTCGTCATCTCTGGCCCGAGATGGCCTAGATAACGCTGAATAAAGTGATGGGGCACGCCGAGGTTGATCATTCGCGTCCCAACGGTGTGGCGGAACTGATGTGACTGGAAGCGGAAGAGCTTGCCATTTGCGTCTCGGATTTGATGATCAAAGGCCAAACGGTTGATTCGTTGCGAGAAGCTTTGTTGCTTGATCACCCGGCCCTTCGAACTCGGAAACAGCAAAGTCGTCGCATTTCCAGCGGCGCGCACTACTTGCTGTTGTTCCTGTACGACACGCGCGATCTCCTGTGAAACCGGAATCGTATGTTCTCGTTTCATCTTGCCCTGCAAAAACTGCAGATAGAACGTGCCACGGGTATCCTGCGTCAGGCAGTTCAGCGGCAGTTGCAGGAGTTCACTGATACGCATTCCGCATTCCTGAAGAATGAGAACCATTTGCATCCACGGAGCCTTCAAGTTGCCGAGATGCGAGTTCAGCTGGTCTAAGATGGCAGGCGGCAGGTAACGAGGCTGGGGCTTGGGTGGGCGCGGAATTTCTTCATCAAAGATCATTCGCTCGGATGGAATCGGCAGCCAGCGTTCGCGNNGGGCAGGTAGCTCAGATATTCGATCAGCAGCTTGCGGGTGATGGCCTTGGCCGTGCCTGTGGGTCGTTCTTGCATGAGGAACTCCGAGAAACACGTCAGCGACTGCAATCGTGTGCGGCACGTGCCTTCTGCGTAGATCGGCAGACAGTACCGTATGNNCGTAACCACGGTTGTTGGATGCGATGGAAACTCAGGGTGGCGTTGGAGAGTGAGAGATTGATTGGGACCGCCATCCGCTGCAGGTTCCACACATCTTTCTCGTGCTCGGGCCGGTCATCGTATGCGTTTTCCAGGGTGGTATGGACCTGCCGAAGAGTGCTGATGTAGTGACTGTCGCGCGAAGTCACACACGGCCGTTGCTCCCGATCCATGCGACAAGTGGTGCCCTGACGGTACATGCCGCGCTGTTTCAGATACGTTGTGTACCGCGTCCGCCATTCGGCGAGGGGTCGAATCATCAAAGACGCCGGCAGTGGATCAAGACTATTCAGCCACTTCACCATGCGGCTAACTCTCCCCAGTTCCTGAGTACTTCTCCAATCGCCATCGGAGAACTTCTTCCAGCACGCATACTTGAGTTCGCCGTTTATGGTTGCGGATCTGCAGTCGAAACGTAGGTGCCGCTGCTTCGTTTTTGCGGACGGCTGAGTTTCTAGCGGGCTGTTACGCATGTCCCAGACATCTCCCTCCCAGAACCCTGAGAGCTCGCCAAGCAAATATTGCTGCCGTTCACGACTCCAAGTAATCTTCGTCACCTTGCACGCTCCCTTTGATAGCGTGCAAACATCTTTCCCAGATCGCCGCTTGACAAATGGGAATAGGTGTTCACGGTAGTCTGGATCTGCGCGTGACCAAGACGCCGCTGGACATATGCTGCGTCCCAGCCGGCACGCAACAGATCGGTCGCGTGCGTGTGGCGGAACATGTGCGGCGTGGCGTGCAGGCCAGTCCTGGCGCTGAGTTTGCGGAACAGATCGATCACCGTAGAGTAGGTCATCGGTGCCCCGATGCGCCCGCCCCACCAGTTCACGAAAACATAGTCGTGAGGGGTCTGTTGGTATTCGTGAACCAGATAGTCCGCGTACAGTTCCATCAGTTCTTTCGAGACATGAACGGTGTAGGGAGACCGGGATTTAGCACGGGCACCATTGCTGTTTGCGCGAGGGATGATGTCGATCTCCCCATCATAGGAGCGGATGTCGGCATGATGTAACCCGAGTACCTGGCCGACCCGCATCCCGCTCTCATACAACAAGCTCACCATGAGACGGTCTCGCCGCCGCACACACGCGTTGAGTAAAGCCTGACTTTCTTGTGCGGAGAATACCCGTGGCAAACGTCGAATCGCTCGCACCTGCATAACCGCGCGCCGCAAGGGGCGGTTCCGGCTTATCTGGTGCAAGAACGGCTTATATGGACTTTTTGCTCCGAACCGCCGCGACCGGCTGATGTTTGTCTCAACCCCAAGCCTGTCCTGATATTCGTAGAAGGAGCCAACTGCGGCGAGGATTGTGTTGATCGTTGTGTCGGACCGCGATTTGCTGCCAGCTGAACTGACTCGACGCAACCACGCCACGAACTTTGCCAGTTCGATTAGGTTGAGCGTCGTCCAGTCCCAGTTCTCTTCGCACAAGAAGTTAGAGAATGCCTGGAGATGGTGGGCATAGGCTCGCACAGTGTTTGGCGACCGCCCCAGGCGATGCAAGTACGACAAGTATTGGCTGGGAGCTATGAGCGGCTGGTGTTCTGCGTCGAACAACACCCAGCTGATCTCCTTCGTATCGGGTACAACGATTCGTTGCACTCTGATCATTGATCCTCCTGAATTGGGCGCCCAGTCCGCATTGGCGCAGTTTCGCTACGCTCAACTGCGCCAACGCGGACTGGTTTCACGTCATGGAATCACTACAGATAACGATTCTGCATCGTGCGGGACTCCACCGTCGTTTACGTCATGGAATGCTCTTTCAGGACTAAAGATAAGTTGAAAACCTGCAACGCGAAGACATCCACCCGCTTGAGGA
>PMXH01000418.1 GCA_003165855.1 Acidobacteriaceae bacterium
ATCTGGGGCGGCCCGCGCAAGCTCTATGCGGCCATCAAGTTCTTCCTTTACACGTTGGCCGGTTCGGTGCTCATGCTGCTGGGAATCTTGTTCCTGTATTTCTTCAATCACCGGGTGACGGGCGTTTACACCTTTGACCTGCTCTCGCTCTACCGTACGGCTCCGCAGGTTCCGGCGGTCTATGGCGACGCGGCCGGCGTGATCCTGTTCCTCGGCTTCTTTATCGGATTCGCGATCAAGGTGCCAATGTTCCCCTTCCACACCTGGCTGCCCGACGCCCACGTGGAAGCGCCAACGGCTGGCTCCGTCATCTTGGCGGGCGTTCTGCTGAAGATGGGAACTTACGGCTTCATTCGCTTCTCATTGCCGTTCTTCCCCGACGTGCTGACTCACGGCAGAGTCCGCGGCTGGATGATCGCGCTTTCCATCATTGGTATTCTCTACGGCGCACTAGTCTCGCTGATGCAGAAGGACATGAAGAAACTGGTGGCCTACTCCTCGGTGAGCCATCTCGGCTTTTGTACTCTGGGCATCTTCGCGCTCACGCCGCTTGCGCTGAGTGGATCGGTATTGCAGCAGATCAATCACGGCATCTCGACCGGCGCGCTGTTCTTGATCGTCGGTATTCTTTACGAACGCCGCCACACCCGCGAGATCTCCGAATACGGCGGCATCTCCAACGTGATGCCGGTGTACGCCACCATCACGCTGATCATGTTCCTCTCCTCGATGGGACTGCCGCTGCTCAACGGTTTCATCGGAGAGTACTACATCATGCTGGGCACCTTCATGGTGAGTTGGAGATGGGCGGCATGGGCGGTGCCTGGCGTAGTTCTCGCCGCTGCGTATCTCCTGTGGCTGTATCAGCGAGTATTCTTCGGCACGGTCACCAATCCGAAGAACGAAAAGCTGCACGACCTCACGCCGCGCGAAGTGCTGACCTTCGTGCCGCTCCTCATCATGGCTTTCTGGATCGGACTTTACCCCAAGCCGTTTCTCCAGATTCTTGAGCAGCCGGTGAATCAGATCGTACAGAACGTCAAGAACCCCCGGGCCGGAGGCACGGTGAGCGCTGCGCTGAAGCCAGCGGCTGAACCAGGGAAAACGGCACCAGTGGCCACCACCGCTTCCGTTACCAATCCGCCCGCCGTCCCTCAATCCATGAAGGGGAAGAACTAGTGGGCGCGATTTCCCAATTCACCTCGTCCGATTACCTGCTGGCCCTGCCCATTACTCTGCTCACGCTGTTTGCGCTCAGCATCCTGCTCATCGATCTCATGCTCGCGCCCGAGCAGAAGTTGATGAACCCGTTCATTGCGCTTATCGGCGTGGGTTTCGCAACCGGAGGCGTGGTAAGAATTCAGTTGCTCATGGAGAGTGCGCCATCCTTGTCCATGGGTTCCCTCGCCATGAATCGCACGATGCTCGTAGACCGCTCGGCGATCTACTTCTTTTACCTGTTTCTTGCGGGCGCAGGCATTTCCATCCTCATGTCCATGCGTTACATGAAGACCGAGCATGAAAACCACGGCGAGTACTACGCCCTGATATTGCTCTCGGTCGTCGGCATGATGTGCATGGCCGCCGGNNCGCCGCAACCGCCGCTCCAACGAAGCGGCGCTAAAGTACTTGTTGTTGGGCGCGTTTTCCTCCGGCATTTTTGCCTACGGTCTGTCGTTGCTATACGGTCTGAGCGGAAGCACCAACCTGCTCGACATCGGTCGCCGGCTTACTCTGCTTCATGCCCAGGACCCGCACAATCCCATCGCCATCGTTGCCTTGCTAACCACGATGACCGGCCTGCTGTTTAAGATTGCTGCCATCCCCTTCCACCAATGGGCCCCCGATGCTTACGAAGGCGCGCCTACCTGCATCACCGGATTCATGTCCGTATCGGTGAAGGCCGCGGGATGGGCGATGCTCCTGCGCATCCTCGGATGCACTTACCCGACTTATCCCAACATCGTGATCGGTCTGGCCGCGATGCGGCCCGTCTACGTTCCGCTCCTGGTCTTCGTTTCCATCGCCACCATGACAGGCGCAAACTTCGCCGCTCTTACCCAGACCAACACCAAGCGCCTGCTGGCTTACTCGTCTATCGCGCACGTTGGCTATATGCTGCTCGGCCTGATCGCCGGCACTCCCACCCAGCTCAGCCCTGACGGCGTGAAGGGCATCTTGATCTATCTCCTGGTCTACACTTTCATGAACCTCGGTGCTTTCGGCGTGATCACCTCGCTGCGCCACCGCAATGTAATCGGCGACGAACTCGACGATCTCAACGGCCTCTACTCGCGTGCTCCGGTGGAAGCTGTACTGATGCTGATCTTCCTGCTCTCGCTCGCCGGAATCCCGCCGCTGGCCGGCTTCTGGGGCAAATACTTCATCTTCCTCAGCCTCATCGAGACCGGGCACTACGCGCTGGCTTCTCTCGGCGTCCTGTACTCCGTCTTCGGTCTGTATTACTACCTGAAGATGGCGAATGCCATGTTCATGGGTCAGCCCGAGGAACGGGGAGTCCTGCCCGTGAGTTGGACCATGCGCGCCGCGCTCGCCGTGACCGCATTCGCGACCCTCTTCATCGGCATCATGCCCGACCGCTTCATTCTCGCGGTGAACTGGTCGCTGGGCATAGTCCAGAATCCTGCCATAGCGAAGTTGATCCGCTAGCTCTGCTCACGAGCTAGAAGTTCGGATGGGCTCGATATGCTCATGTGGAGACAGCCGCCTCGGCTGTCCCGGCCTGTGCGAAGCCCGGTCGGAGCCACCACACACGATTGCAGTCTAAGCGTAGAATCCAGCTTGCAAGTCTGATGCGAAATGACCCTCGCCAGCCCTCAACCCGAAGACAAGAACTCCGACCAGAAAGAGAACTTCTGGGTGCAGGCAGCCCGCTACAGCCAGTTGGCATTCGTCTTCCCCGCCGCCCTCGTCGTGGGATGGCTGATCGGCGCGGCACTCGATCGCTGGCTGCACACCACCTGGCTCTATCTGGCCGGAATTCTTCTGGGCATCGCCGCCGGTTTCATCGAACTGATCCGCACTGCTCTGCGCGACACGAAATGAATCGCGACTCTGGATCGAAATTGCCTCCACGCAGAACTGTGATCGCTTACCATGGTTTCTGCACGGTGTTTGTCGAACTACTTTTGCTAACCAGTGGCGTCGATGCCCGACCAACTACAAACCGAACATAATCCGGCCCCGTCCGCAGTGGCGGAGCGCTTCTATTCCGGCGCTCTCCTCCGCATCCGCCGCTTCATGGCTGTGCTCGCTCCGTTGCTGGTTGTGGCCGCGTGGTGGAAGTTCGGCTTGCGTTCCGCCGTCGGTTTCGCCTTCGGTTGTGCCATCGCTTACGTTAATTTCCATTGGCTGAATCGCGTGATCGTTGGTTTCGCCGATCGTGCCACGGGCGCCGCCACGTCGCAGTCCGGACAGGGAATCGTTTTTCGTTTTCTTCTGCGTTACCTTTTGATGGCCCTGGGCGCCTATGTTATATTGTCTGTTTCACCCGCGAGCCTGAATGGGCTTCTTGCGGGTTTGTTTTTGCCCGTAGCCGCCATTGGCTGCGAAGCGGTTTACGAACTGTACGCAGCGTTGGCTCGTGGAGTTTAGCGGGAAGGCTGACCCAACACGGAAAAGCTAGGAGCGAACCGCTAGAAGCTTCTTTATGCCTGAACAACTCTGGTTCACTAAAATCCTGAACGGTCTGTTCGCCGGCCCCGTCACCTCGTTGCTACAGGCACTGCACCTTGCGCCCAAGCACCCGACGGCTCCTATTCCAAACTCGCTCGCGATGGAGCTTCTGGTCTTTGCTTTACTGCTGGTGCTGTTCCTTCTGGTCCGCTCCCGCCTTTCGGTGGACCGTCCGGGCGCATTGCAGCACGCCTTCGAAGGTATCGAAGGATTCATCCAGGGTCAGAGCGACGAGATCATCGGCCATCACAGCGAAGCCTATACAGCGTTCCTGGCCGCGCTCGGCTTCTTCATTTTGTTCTGCAACCTCATCGGCGTGATCCCCGGCTTCGAGTCGCCGACCGCCGTGCCCATTGTTCCTTTGGGCTGCGCTCTTTGCGCGTTCGTGTACTACCAGACTCAAGGATTCAAGCACGCCGGAATCGGCTACCTGAAGCACTTCCTGGGACCGTCGGATCCGACAATGTCGATCTTCATCCGCCTGCCCCTGGCATTGTTAATGCTCCCGATTGAATTGATCAGCCATTTGGCGCGTGTTCTTTCGCTGACCATCCGTTTGTTCGCCAACATGTTCGCGGGAGATATGGTCACCTTGGTTTTCTTTTCTCTTGTGCCCCTAGGTGTTCCGATAGTGTTTCTGGGTCTTCACATCGGTGTGTCGCTTCTGCAGACCTATATTTTTGTTCTGTTGACCACCGTGTATCTCTCGGGTGCGGTCGCGGAGGAGCACTGAAAGGCTGTGGCCAGTGATCAGTGGTCAGTGGCTAGTTAAGAGCTGGCTTGAAGAAATGACGCAGAAGATTGGTTTCTACTGGCCACTGGCAACTGACCACTGGCCACTGATTTTCAGCCGTTCAGCGTGAGGGCGTCTGCAAGGATGACGTCAACCACCCACTGGCGGTATTTCATACGAGGAGAAACACAATGGGTAAGCTAAGCAAGTTGTTCCTGGTGCTGTCTGTACTCGCATTTGCCGTCCCGGCTTTCGCGCAGGGCGGAGCTGAGACCGAGGGCAAATGGATCGCCATCGCCGCCGGATTCTCCATGGCCTTCGCCTCCGGCATCTGCGCCCTGGCGCAGGGCAAGGCGACCGCCGCCGCCGCTGAAAGTCTGGCCCGCAATCCGGCCGCCCGTCCAGGCATTCAGCTGGCTCTGATTCTGGGCTTGGCCCTGATCGAGTCGCTCGCGCTTTACACCCTGGTCATCATCTTCGCCAAGGTGAAGTAAGCATCCCTATCAAACGAAGCAAAAAGCCTCCGCTCGAAAGCAGAGGCTTTTGTTTTCTTTGGTGTTTCTGGAGAATGCAGCGCCTAGACTTTCCGGTCTCCGCTCCACTGCTGATCTTTGTTCTTCGAACCTTGGTTCAGCGCATCCACCAGCAGCCGGCGCAAACGGTAGCGGCTTTCCAGGTCGGTATTGACGATCTCGAATCCCACTTCATTCACTCGCGCCCGGCGCAGCAGGACATGCGCACGGATCTTCGACCGCATGCCCAGAGAAATTTCCAGATCGGCCTCGCTGCCGATGCGCAGATTGTCTTCCTTTGTACCCATACCACCGCCCAGGCTCAGCTCTCGAATCAGAATCTTTGATTTCCCCCATGAACTTCCAATCACGGCGCTAACCGTGCGCGAGAGCACCATCCGCTCGTAGCGCCGCTGCCGCACCCAAGGACATGCTGGAGCCGTATCCAGAGGCGCAATCGCCAGTTCCGCCGGCTCGATGCTGCTATCGGAAAGAATTTGCCCGCTGTAGCGCGGATCGGTCTTCGACATCGACTGCGCGGCCGCAATCCGCAGCTCGCGGTGATGAACCCAGCCAAACGTCTTCTTTGCTTCCACGATCTCCCGCAGCAGCGACAGCGACTCCATATCCTTTAGTCGCCCCAATGACTCGATCGCCTTCAATTGCAAGAACGGCGAACGCGAAGCCGCTTCGCCCGGCTTGGCCATGGCTACCAGTGGCGGCGCCGCTGTAAGATCTCCGCTCATCCCGATTTCATCGATGGCCTCCGGCAGCACCACCGAATCCAGCTGTTCCGCTAGTTCCAGCAGAGTTCGCCCCCGGTCCGGCGCAGCTCCGTATGCGATCTGGCGAACCACAATGTCGTGATAGAAACGATTCCACTCGGGTAAACGCGTGGGCAATAGCTCCAACAATGTCCCTACGTCCAGGCGGCTTAACAGACCCACCACCGCCGAGGCCTGACGCGGCTGCCCTGTGCGCAGAATCTCCCGCAGTTGGGTCAGAGCCGGGCTTCCCATCTCCCTGACCAGATCGACCATGCGGTCGCACTCGTCGCGCCGCATGCATCGGAAGAAACGGTCGGCCAGATGCTCGGCCCCCGCTTGACACGTCCGTCGCAAGACCACCAACAGATCTGCGGGCACCGGATCGTTGCGCAACGCTTCCTCAATGAACTCCGGAATCCGGTTTTCCACCCCCACGCGCGGCCGCAGGTCGTTCACCATCACGGGCCGTTGCTGTAGGAGCATCTCCATCCCGCTGCACACTTCGTTCACTGCCTGGTAATTCTTGGCCGAGCTGGCTTCCTGGCTCAGGCGCACAAAAGCCGCGCTCAGTAGGCTTTGCAGTTCTGGATCTTTCTCCACGCACAACTGCCGAGTTACGCTGTGGATTGCCTTACCCATCGATTCCCCACCCAGCCGGGAATACAGGTCCGCCAGCTGGCTCAATCCAATGGCTGTCTTGCGCCGGGCTTCTATCTCTTTCGTATCCAGGCAGCCGGAATAGTTGTTCAGAATCTCGGCCGATGCTTGCTTGTCGTCGCGGTCGAGCAGTAGTTCCACGAACTGGCGTAGGTTTCGCGGAGGTACGCACGGAGCTTCATGGGAGAGCAGCACCGTCTTCTTTCCCGACTCCGGCACTTCCGCCCAGAACATCCGGTCCAGGATGTCGGCGTGCGACTCCACCAGAATTCCCGCCTTGTTCATCTTTTCTTCTTGCAGCTTCAGAATCCCGCGCAACGAATCCATCTGCCGGCTCATGTGCTCCATCATCTGATGGACGGCATTCACCTTCACTTCGCCCTTCGAATAACGCTCCAGGGCGAAGCGGATCGCCATATGCTCGGCTGCTTTCATCAGCAGTGGCGTCGTGTCTTCTTGCTCCGTGGCCGCCTTGGCCGCCAGGCTTCCCAGCAACTGCTGCAGGTTGAGCCGCGTGTTCGGATCGGCTTCGACCAGCTCCTTCTGTAGAACCTCTGGACTGGCATTCGGATCGCCCTGCACTTGGCCGAATCGAGTCAGCAGCCGGATCGCCTGAACTACCTCGGCCTCTTGCAGCGGTACTACTCCACCCTCCCATGCTGGTGCCGTCGCCGTTCCAGTTGTCGTCCCAGCTCCGGTCCCGGTTGCCGGTCCCGCGACCCAATGGCCCGGAACGTTCGGAACGCTTCCAAACGGAACCGAAGTTCCGCCGCCTTGGCCTCCGCCGCCGGCGTTGGCGCCCTCCGCCGCTGCGATCAGCTGCAGCAGCTTCTGCGGATCGTTCAGCCATTGTTTAAATTCCGGTCCCAGAGTTTGCGCCGCGATCTGCGCTGCCACGCTGATGTCGCCAGTGAGCGGATCAGCCGCCACAAATTTCACTTCGTTGATCTTGATCGTGCTCTGTCTGCCGCCGTCACTGAGGGCTTCCTTGATCTGCTTGGCCACGTCCTGGGCTTTGGAACCAGCCAGCGTAAAGGCGCGTACCAGCCGAGTGAAGTCTTCGATGGTGACATCTCTGGAAAAGTGCAGGCTAGCTAGACCGGCCGTGCTTAGCAGCTGTCCAAAGCTTCGTTCCGTCTGGCCCGTCTCCAGCGGAACTCCATCCAGCAACAATTTGTTGTCGGAAACCCCCAGCAAGAAGCCGCCCTCTCCGGCCACGGGCAGGCCCTGCTGCAATTCATTCCAGGCGATCTCGAACTGCGCTTCCGTACGCTTATGATCAGGGCCGTACATCCGGGCATACTTAACCAGGATGTTCAGGCTGTGTACGAAGGCGCGCGCGGAGGCCGCCCGGTTTGCGTGAAATGTGGTCGCGTCGTTGATAAAACACCCCTCAACCCGCAGCTCTGGCTCGGTATAGAGANNCGCGCATGCATCCTGCCACTGGCATTTGCATCCAACTGCGGCGAAAATGGTGACGCCCGTTATCCTTAATTCTTTGTCCGTTTGGAACTCTCGTGCCTTTCTCAACTATTCGCGCAACCCGTGTCAAGAAAACGACCGGCCTGCGCTACTGGATGCTGCGCGTCTTGGACGAGTGCGAGCACGTGTCCGCAGATTTCGCCCCCGATCCCGTTCACGACCTCCGCGTCTCTCTCCGCCGCTGCCGCTCCCTGGCGGATGGATTGCTCGCCCTTGATCCCGATCCTAACTGGAAAGCGATGAAGAAAGCTGGCAAGCGCCTGTTTCAGCGCCTCGGCGCCCTGCGCGATATCCAGGTCATGATGGAATGGGTCGAGAAGTTCGAGCAAACTCGTGTGGTGCGGGCGCCCCTTCGGCAAGCTC
>PMXH01000361.1 GCA_003165855.1 Acidobacteriaceae bacterium
CCAAAGTGATGGACGTTCTTAAGACGGGGACGAAGTGGACGGGGTGATGGTCCGCACCTCGGGGGCTTAAAACCCACCTTCCATGAGATAAGTCATGATCGCAGCGCTGAAAGCGCTGCGCCACCCAAAAGCAAACAACCACCCAAAAGTAAAGAACTCCACAAAAGCAATCGGCTAATGTCCGCGCAGTTCGCGGACGATGGTGGCGATGTCGTTTTCCTGGAAGAGGCGGATGGCGGCGATGCCGGCTGCGCCAGCTTGCAGGCAGGACTCGGCGTTTTGCAGAGTTACTCCTCCCAGCGCGAGCACGGGAAGTTTGGCGCGGCAGGCTTGATGAAGAGCGTCGAGGCCGGTGGGGTGGGCGGTGGGCGTGTCCTTTTTTTCGAAAACGGGAGCGAAGACAGCGAAGGTCGCGGAGTTGGACGCGGCTTGAGTTACTTCTTGCGGGGAGTGACAGGAGACGGCTACCAGCGGAGCCTGGGGTGAGATCTCGCGGGCGATGGCTCCCGCGCCACACTTGCCCTGCCATGCTGCCCGAACTTCGGTGGGGGAGACGTCGTTGGCGGGGAGGTGAACGCCGGCAGCGGCAGTCGCCAGAGCCACATCGGTGCGGGAATTGATTAACAGGTGGTTAGTGGCCCGGTTTCCTGCCTGACCGATGATGCGGATGGCTTCGCGGGCTAGCGACTCTAGTTCGCGCGCGGACAGGTCTTTTTCGCGGAGCTGAATGTAGTCGACGCCATGGCGCGCGGCTTCGGCGATTTTTTCGAGGAGACGGCGGCAGCGCATGGCTTCGTCGCCGGGGAAGGCGGTGCGGTCGGTGATGTAGTAGAGGAGGCAGGTTTCAGCCATCAGATTTCAGCTCTCAGTGTAGAGCAAGAAGGGTGGAGGGCCGGGGGGGGTCCTAAATTCTTCAACACAGGGGACACAGAGGTTCACAGGGTAGAGCTATCGAGCTCTTTGTCTCAGCTACGGTCTCGTCTTGGCGATTTCGGGGAGGACTTCCTGCTCTTTTTCCTTCTTGGGTGGGCCGCCGAGGTGATGCTCGGTTAAGCCTTCGCGGAGGAAAGAGAAGGCGTCTTCCGGGGTATCGACGAACTTGAACAAGTTGAGATCTTCCGCGGAGACGGTGCCGGCGTCGACGAAGGCCTGAAAGTTCATGATGCGGTGCCAATATTCGCTGCCGTAAATGACAACGAGTATTTTCTTGGCGAGCTTATCGGTCTGGGCGAGCGTCAGAATCTCGAAGAGTTCGTCGATGGTGCCGAAACCGCCAGGAAAAATCACCAGCGCCTTGGCGAGATAGGCGAACCAGAACTTGCGCATGAAGAAATAATGGAACTCGAAGTTGAGCGANNGAGGGCGTGATGTAGGGGTTGGGGTACTGCTCGAACGGGAGATTGATATTGAGGCCGATGGTTTTGCCTCCGGCCTCGTGGGCACCGAGGTTGGCGGCTTCCATGATGCCGGGACCACCGCCCGTGGTAACGACGAAGCGGCGGCGGCGGGCGGGAATTTGAATGGACCACTCGGTGAGCATGTGGGCCAGGCGGCGCGCGTCTTCGTAGTAACGAGCCATGTCAACGGCGGCAAGGGCGTCCTTCAGTTTCTGGTCGGGTGGTGCGGTAGGAGCTTTTGCGTCGCTCTTTTCGAGGGCGGCCAGATTCTTCCGGGCTGCGTCGGCTCCCTGGAAGCGGGCCGAGCCAAAGAAGACGACGGTATCCTGGATCTGCTCGCGGCGAAAGCGGGCGAGCGGTTCCTGATATTCAGCCAGAATACGGAGAATGCGTCCGTCCGGACTGCTGAGGAAAGGTTCGTTCTTGTAGGCCAGGGGTGCGGGGTTGAGCTTGTCGGTCATGGTAGGAGGCTCACGTTCTGAAAATCGGCGTTCTTGGATCCGGTGTTATGAAATTCAGGGGCGGCTTGGTAACGGGCTGCCCGGCTGCTTCGGAGCTACTGATGATCGTGATAGTGGAGGGCTTCCCAGAAGCCGATCCAGATGTCGAGCAATCCCAAGCCGCTGCACAGGCCGCGAAAAAAACCGGCTGAGACCAAGGTACGAAGCCAGGGAAACGAAAGCAGAAGATAATTGTCGGTCCACTCAGGGGTCCAGGGCAGGATCACGAGCAGGACGCCGGCGACGGCGCTGATCAGCACGAAAAGGAAGACGGAAGTGCGGTGCAGCAAGAGTTGCAAGCCGGTGTGGGCATGGGGCGCGACGACCGCTGTCGGGTCAAGAAGCGTGCTGATGGTTTCGTTCTGCGCGGGCGCAGGTCGTGGAGGCGCGGCGGGACCGTTTTCGACCGGCAATTTGGGATCGGCTGTCACTGGGCGCTCCGCTGCAGCGGCAACATCAGTTGCGCGGGCGCAAACCATGATTCCTCGCTCCGCTCGGGATGACAAGCGCGCTCTTGATGGCACCCTTGCTCGAGATCACGAGGCTGGCAAGGAAACAATGTTTGAGGGACAAAACCCATCGGGCTATTCTACGACTTCAAGGGCTTAATGCGCTCGGCGACATCGCGATAATCGATGTTGCGGCCGTAAACCTCCATGAAGTGCTTGAGGGCGGAAGGCCTGTCGCCTGCGGTCTCATAGGCGGCGGCGAGTTCATAGTGAAGAGCGGTGCGGGTTTCTTCGTCGATGCCGGGAGCGTGAAGAGCCTTGTCGTACCAGCGAATAGCCGCCTCGGGAATGCCCTTATCGAGGAAGCACTGGGCGAGCCAGGTATAAGTCTGCATCACCAGCGGGAAAGGATGTCCGCGATCGACGGCCTGGCAGGTCTTCTGCAGCTCACCAATCGCTTCATCGAGCAGGCCCATTTCGCGGAAGGCGATGCCGAGATTGTAATGGGTTTCGGGATCTTCTTCGGTGGTGGAAGAGCCGGCTTCGAGATCGTGTTTGAGCTCGCCGAACATCTCGGCGAGATCCACCCCGGCGTCCTCGGCAAAGGGAGAAGACTTGCCAGCAGCGGTTGGTGCGCTGGGGATGACTGGAGGAATCTGAGGCTTGAGAGTTCCTGGCACCGGCGCAGGCTGCGGTACTGGCGCCGAAGCTCGCGTTGAAAGTGCGGGAGTGGAAGACGCCGAGGCAGCTGCCGCGTTGGCGGCGGCAATAGGAGCGGCGACCGGCGGAGCAGGCGCAGGTGCGGGCACGGGCCAATGCTGCGGCGGGGCCGAGGCGACCGGGGCCTCAATCTGGACGGGCTGAGTCGGGGACGCAGCTTCAGCGTCGGCGACTGGAGCATCCTTGAGGAAGTCGTCACCCAGAGAAGCTTCGAGATCGGCAACGAACTCGCCCATGGGCTCGGCCTGGGGCACACCGAAGGAAGTGGGCGCGGCGTTGCCTATCGGCTCAAGTTCGGGGACATGGCCGGGATGGGCTTCGTCCGATTGGAGCTCAAAATCTGGGTTAGAGGCATGAGTCGAGGCATGTTCGACTGGAGGCTCGGCTTCATGCGGAATCGCCCCAGGAAGGAAGTTCTCGCCCAGGGAAGACTCAAGATCGGTAACGAACTCCTGAAGGACGCCGGGTGCTGGCGCGATGGGAGCCTCGATCATGGGAGGCTCGGTCACAGGAGGTTCAACCGCAGTCGGCTCTTCGTGGAACGCTGGCGGAGCATGCATTTCCGCGACGGGGTGCGGTTCAGGAGAAGGCTGCTCGGCGACGGCTGCGGATTCGCCGGCAGCGGCGGGAATTTCGTCGATGGTGATTTCGGCAGAAGACTCGTCGGTGGCGAATTCAGAGACGGCTTCGATCGTCGGCACTTCTTCCACCGTGGCGGCCGGCTGCGAAGCGGCGTCGATTTCAGCCCGGAGAGTTTCTAAAGTGGCTTGGTGGCTCGTGAGAGCCTGAAGCTTTTCGAAAGCGGTGGAGGCTTGCTCGGGCATGCCATGTTCGAGGTAGAAACGGACCTCTTCGATGGTTTCGTTGATCTTTTCGGGGTCGATCTCTTCTGCGCCGGCTTTCTGGTTGAGCTTGGCGGCGGGCATGTGGTGGTGGCCGATGGTGCCGGAGCTCTCGCCTTCCGCGGCTGCGTCGGGCGGAGTGTCGGCATCGATAGTGATGGAATCGTCGTCCCACTCGGACGAGAGATCGATCTCCGCGGGAGCCGGATAAGAATCGGCGCCGGCTGACGCGCGGTAGTGGTCCTGGTCTTTATCCTGATCCTGAGCCGCTTCTTGATCTTGATCCTGATCTTGATCGTTGACGATGGCGAATTCGAGGTCTTCTGAGGGCTGGGCGGCGGCGGGCCAGGGAGCAGCGGCAGCGGCCTCAACTGGAATCGCTTCGTGGGCTGGTTCTGCCGGGGAAGCTGCCTCGTCGACGACGGAGTCGGGGACAGGGGAAACGGTGGAACGGTCTTCGTAGCGATCTGCGAGTTCGCCGTAGCGAGTGGCTTCTTCGGGGTAGTCCGCCTCCGAATAAATGTTCTGCAAAGTGCGGCAGCAGACTGCGGCTTCGGCGAAACGTTCCGCGCGCGTGTGCAGCGCCGCAAGACGCTGGTTTAGGCGCAAGTCCGTGGGCGCCTGAGGCAGGGCGGCCATAAGCGGGCCCAGAGCCTTGGCGGGCATGTTGTAGGAAATGAAAAGTTCAGCATCGGTGAGAGCGGAGCGCACCCCGAGGGCCACGGCATCGGAATAGTGCTGGTGGATAGAAGGAGCGGTCGCTTCCAGCTCGTCGATCATGACGGCGGCTTCTTCCGCGGAAAT
>PMXH01000572.1 GCA_003165855.1 Acidobacteriaceae bacterium
GAAGTGGTGGTCACGCGCTACGAAAAGGGAATTGCTTACGTGCGCTTGTGGAGCGAGATGTCGGGGGAAGAGACAGATCCGCCTGAGACTGCGAGAACGATCCCTGACGAGGAACAAAAGCTATGAACCGCAGCTACAAAACTCTGACAGCGCTGTTGTGGCTTGCGCCCATAGCGATTGCGGTTCGTTATTGGCAGGTGTGGGATCGCCTGCCCATGCGCGTGGCCAGTCACTTTAACGCGGCCGGCCGTGCCAACGGGTGGATGACGCGTGGGGCAATGCTGTCCTTCGACGTGATCTTCCTGGCGTTCCTGGCTGGCATTTTTTTCGCGGCGCTCCACTTCGTCGAGAGGAAGTATGCGCTGGCGAAACTCTGGTGGGCGCTGCTCGCTTTTTTCCATGCGGAGATCTGGACGCTGGCCTGGCTGCTGAATTCCACGCTGGAGTACAACCTCAACGGATCTCCCATTGCGATTTTGCCGCTGCTGATTGTGAGCGGGTTGGGCGGAGCCGTGATTGTGGCCTTTGCGCTGGGCGAAAAGCGCGGGACGAAGCTCTTAGCCTCGGACGTGCTGGCGGAGGAAGTTCATTCCGGCAGGAGATTAGGAGTGTCCTTTCTTCTGATCGTGGCCGCGCTGACGGCGATGGCACTGACGATTCCGAACTCGACCGCACGGCTGGCCTTTGGCTTGTCCGCCGCGATTACGGCGGCCGCTTACGGCATGGCCTGGGATGGGTTTCACTACTACTTCACCCGGCATGGAGTCGAGATTCGTACGCTGGGATTTCGCCTGAAGTCGATCCCGGCATTGCAGATCAAGAACTACGAAATTCAAAGCTGGAATCCTGTGGGCGGATTCGGTATTCGCGGCCTGGGGAATCGAAAAGCTTACGTTTGGGGTAAGACCGGGGTTCGGGTCGAGATGTACGACGGAGAAGTTTATCTGGGACACGGCGATCCGCAGCGCATTGTGCACGACCTGGATCTAGTCAAGCAGAAAGTCCCATTGAGTTCTTAAAACTGCATTCGTAAGAGGAGGCGTTATGCCAGAGATGTCTCGGATGGTGGAGATTTGGATTTTTGCCGGGCTGGGAGTGATGGTCCTTCTGTTCCTGATGAGCGGAATGGCCAGGCTATATCGCAAAGCGGGGCCGCACGAAGCACTCATCGTGTACGGCCTGGGCGGAACACGCGTAGTGCAGGGGCATGGCACGCTGGTGCTTCCCATGGTGCAGGTGTGCAAGGACCTGTCGCTGGAGTTGATGTCGTTCGACGTGGCACCGCAGCAGGATCTTTATACCAAGCAAGGCGTGGCAGTGACGGTGGAGGCGGTGGCGCAAATCAAGGTGAAGTCTGATCGGGAGTCCGTGTTGACGGCGGCCGAGCAATTCCTTACCAAGAGCGATCAGGAGAGGGAAGGACTGATCCGTCTGGTGATGGAGGGCCACCTGCGCGGCATCATCGGGCAGCTGACGGTGGAAGAAATCGTCAAGCAGCCGGAAATGGTTTCCGACCGCATGCGCGGAACTTGTGCCGAAGATATGAACAAGATGGGGCTGGAGGTGATCTCGTTCACCATCAAGGAAGTNNGAATACATCACCAACATGGGCAAGCCGGATGTGGCGCGGATCAAGCGCGATGCGGACGTGGCCACGGCGGAAGCCGACCGCGATACGGCGATCAAGCGGGCGCTGGCGCAGCGGGAATCGGCAGTGGCCAAGGCGCAGGCCGATCAGGAGCGCGTGCTGGCGGAGACGTTGTCGTTGGCCAAACAGGCCGAATCGCAGCGCGACCTGGAAGTGAAGAAGGCGCAGTATGTCGAAGTTACGAAACGGCAGCAGGCGCAGGCCGACAAGGCGTANNAAGGTGCAGGAAGCGGAAATCAACCGCCGCGAGAAGGAACTGATTGCAACCGTGCTGAAGCCGGCGGAAATCGATCGTCAACGGATTGAAACTTTGGCGGCGGCCGAGAAGCAGCGTCTGATCGCGGAAGCGGAAGGGCAGGCTTCGTCGATACGGGCGCAGGGCGAGGCTGAATCCGAAATCATCTTCAAGAAGGGCGAAGCCGAAGCCAAAGCCATGAACGTGAAAGCCGAGGCCTATCAGGAATACAACCAGGCGGCGGTGCTCGACCGGCTGTTCGCCGCCATGCCGGAGATCGTGAAGGCGCTGGCCGCGCCGCTGGCGAACGTCGATAAGATCACCATCGTTTCCACGGGGAACGGAGATGCTTCCGGGATGAACAAGATCACAGGCGACATGGCCAAGATGGCGGCGCAGGTGCCGGCGCTGTTTGAGACGCTTTCCGGCATGCCGCTCTCGGAGTTGCTGGGGAAGGTACGGCAGATCGGCGACAAGACGCCGACGCCGCCGGCGGCACCAATGGTGGACGCGAAGTAATGCGGGGAGGGACGGGTCTCGGCTCGTCCCTGTTTTTCCCGTGACTCTTCATCCATGAGTTTTCTTGGCAGCAGATTTCAGGAGCAACGAGATGGCGAGCAAATCGAAACATACAGGATTAGGAATTGCGCTGGGCGCGGCGCTGGGTGCGGTCCTGGGAGTGATGGCGGGACATATCGCGATCTGGCTGGGATTGGGAATTGTGATTGGTATGGCGCTCGGTGGCACGATCCGCCGCGCGGAAACAGAATGCCCGGAGTGCGCCGCTCTGCGTCGGGCACATGAAGATCGTCCAAACGAAGGTCGCTTAAGCGAAAATCGTGCAAACGAAGATCGGGCACATGAAGTGAATGCGAAGCAGTTACAGAATTAGAAACTAAATAAGGAGTCCACCATGTCACTACTCGAGCGTGTATCCACATTAGTCCGGGCCAACCTCAACGACCTGATCGATAAGGCCGAGGAGCCGGAGAAGATGATCAAGCAGGTAATTCTCGACATGCAGAACCAGTTGCTGCAGGTGAAGACGCAGGTGGCGATCGCCATTGCCGACCAGCACCTGCTCGAGAAGAAACAGAAAGAGAATGAAGAAAAAGTGGGCGAGTGGATGCGGAAGGCCGAGATCTCGGTCGATAAGAAGCAAGACGACCTGGCACGCGCTTCGCTGCAGCGGGTGGAGAGCTATCGCGATATGAGCGAGAGCTTTACGCAGCAGGCGGCGGACCAGAAGGCGCAGGTGGAGAATCTGAAATCGGCACTGCGGCAACTGGAGCAGAAGCTGACCGAGGCGCAGGCCAAGGCCGATGTGCTGATTGCGCAGCATCGCCGGGCCCGCGCGGTGGGCAAGGCCAGCGACGCGCGTCTGGCCATGGGCGATGGCTCGAAGACGGCGGCTTTCGACCGCATGAAGCGCAAGGTGGCGCATTCGGAGGCGTTGGGACAGGCCAAGGCGGAAATTGCCGGAGACAATATGGAAGACCGGCTGGCGGCGCTGGAGAAAGAGGATCGCATTGAGCAGTTGCTGGCGGAGTTGAAGACGAAGCGGGGAGCGTGAGACGCTGAGATGAGAGGGATCGGTTCCGCTTCTGTCAGGGCGAGTCCTGTGAGTTCGCAGCCTTCGCTCGCGAAGTGGCTGCTGCGATCAAGACAGCGGGGCCTTGAGAAAGTCTCTCAGGGCTTGCATCCATTGACCCGTGAGGCCGCATCTCTGTAGTCTTACAGGGATAAATCTCGGGTTAGAATCTTGGATTTGATTCCAGGCTCAAGGGAAATTCATGAAAGAAGTTGCAATTCTGCTGTTGCTGACGGTCATGCTTAGCGGTTGCGGTACTAAGAATCCCGTGCAAGCCGGGGTTGGCGGAATCTGGCAAGCGGTGTTGGTTGGAGGAGAGGGCCAGGCGTCCGGGCTCAGCTTCAATACGCAGTTCACAGTGAGCGGCAGCACGCTGAGCTTTTCGACCCTGCAATTTCTTAACAACGACCCAGGAGCCTGTTTCCCGCTTAGTCCAGCATTATCGGGGGATTCCGGGACTGCGGACCTGCAATACAATTCGGCCGATCAGCTGACCAACAGCACGGTCACGATTACGGTGACATCGGGAAGCAACACGCTCACCCTGACGAGTCAAACGGTAACAGGAACGATTAACACGAATACCAACGTACTCAGCGACGGCGTGGTCACGGGCACATGGGTCCTGGCCGGCGGGACGGGCTGCACCGGAACGGGTGGCTCGTTTACCATGACGCAGTCGGCCTCCAACATCTAAATTCAGAACCAATCGCTGCGGTAGGCGACCCACCATGAGACGTAGAGAATAGGGAAGGTAGCCCCCAGAGCNNTCGCTGCGGTAGGCGACCCACCACGAGATGAAGAGGAGGGGAATGGTCGCGGCCAGGCCCCACCAAAGGGGCAGGAGAAAGTCCGCCAGCAGGCCGAGGACGGTGAAGGTTATCCAGAAGATTTTCCTTTCCATAGAGAGATTGTAGGTGGTGATGGGTCGTAGGAGGAAATGCCGAAGGGTGTGGGGCTTGTAGTATGCTCGGCTTGTCGATATTCTGATTCGCGCGCCACCGACTCCACAATCCATGAACCTTAAACTTATCTCCAGTTCCTTTTCTATTGGGCTGTGTTCGCTGCTGTGGAGTGCGACAGCCTTCGGTCAGTCGGTTGCACCGGCACCAGCGGCTCACGCGAGCCCGCAGTATTCGGCACAAGGGACGCCGGCTGGAGCGCCGCAAGGCGGGCCGGTTTCTTATGCCTCGGTGACCCAGTTGAACGGGTTGCTGGGGCAGCTGGAAGCGACCTCGAAGACGACGCAGGCGGACCTGACGAAGCTGCGCATTGAGCGCTGGAAGACGGACGCTTCCTCAAAAAAACAGGCGCTGGGCAACGTGGATTCCATTCAGCGCAATCTGCAGAATGCGTTGCCGGAGATGCTTGCGCAGCTGCGCAATGCGCCGGAAGATCTGCCCGCAACCTTCAAGCTTTACCGGAATCTGGATGCGCTCTACGACGTGGTGGGAAGCGTGGTGGAATCGACGGGAGCGTTCGGGTCGAAAGACGATTTCCAGGCGCTGTCGAACGATCTGACCAGCTTCGAGGGGACGCGGAAGCAGTTGGCGGAGCGTATAGAGAACCTGGCTGCGGCGAAGGAGCAGGAGATTGTGCGTCTGCGAACCGACCTGAAGACGGCACAGGCGGCGATTCCGGCCGCGCCTCCGAAGAAAATTGTGGTGGACGATAATGAGCCGGTGAAGAAGCCGGTGGTGAAGAAGAAGCCGGTGGTAAAGAAGCCGGCGACGCCAGCGGGCACGACACCGGCGACCGCTGCTCCGGCGCAGACTCCGCCAGCACAGCCCAAGCAGTAGTCGACCCGGCTTCAGGCTTCAGCTATTGTGCTTCGGCTAGGCCAAAGCTTCCCGAGGATCCAAGAGTTGGCAAGTTCAGTGGAGGATTCTGCCGGAGCCCGATAGCCCCTTCGACTTCGCTCAGGGCAGGCTCCGCCCGAAGCCCGGTCGAATCTGTTACCCTTCCTTCCGCATCAAGATTGAACCTGAGAATCGGGCATGAGCTTTCACATCAACATTCCCGCGATTATCTTCGGCTGCGTCATTATCGGCGTGGTGCTGTTGGATGCTTTTGAAACCGTGGTCTTGCCGCGGCGGGTAACGCGGACTTTCAAGCTGACGGCATGGTTTTACCGAAGGACTTGGATTCCGTGGAGGAACATTGCGGGGCATCTCCGGACACCTTCCCGGCAGCAAAATTTTCTGGGATACTTTGGGCCGCTGTCGCTGATTCTCCTGCTGGAGTTTTGGGCCGCGAGCCTGATTCTGGGCTTTGCGCTTGTGCAATATGGCATTGGAGGGCACGAACAGCTCAGCCACGAGCCGCTCACCTTTGGCAGGATCGTTTACCACAGCGGCCAGACGTTCTTCACGCTGGGTTACGGCGACATTCTGCCAACGTCAACCCTGGCGCGCGCTCTCTCCGTGCTCGAAGCGGGAATGGGCTTCGCGTTCCTCGGAGTGGTGATCGGCTACCTCCCGGTGGTGTACGCTTCGTTTTCGCGGCGGGAGATTCAGATCTCGATGCTCGATGCCCGTGCGGGATCGCCACCGACGGCGGTCGAGCTGCTGGTGCGGCTGGCGGGGAGTTCGGAAAATCCGGCCATCGACCAGATTGTGCTCGATGAAGTGTTGCGCGATTGGGAGCGCTGGGCGGGAGAGTTGCTGGAGAGCGGCATTTCTTATCCGGTGTTGAGCTTTTTTCGTTCGCAGCACAGCAACCAGTCTTGGCTGGGGGCGCTGATGACGATGCTGGATGTGACTTCTCTGGTGATCACCGGCATCGAAGGAATCCATCCCGGACAAGCGCGGCTGACTTTCGCGATGGCGCGCCACGCGGCCGTAGATCTGGCGCAGGTGGTGAATGCGCGTTACGATCCGCAGGCAGCGGAACGGCTGCCAGATGCTGACTTCGATACTCTGCGGCAGACGCTGGCGGCCGCGGGATTGAAATTGCGCACCAGCGACGAAGCGCGGCAGAAGCTCAACAAGTTACGGTCGATGTATGAACCTTATATACACTCGACGGCGCGAAATCTGATGGTGGCGTTGCCTCCGTGGCAGCATCTGGTGAAGACGCGGGACAACTGGCAGGCGGGGCCGTGGGACAGGATGATTCAGGCCAAGGGGCTGGCGGTGCTGGGGCAGAAGCCGGTAGTGCCACCGCAGAGTAGTGACGACCATTTCTAGAGGATTTGGTAATTGAGTAATTTTGTAATTTGGTAATTTGAAAACCAAAATTGTGCGCGGCCGATTTTCAAATTACTCAATTACTAAATTACCCAATTACTCAATCGATGATCAGGATCGCGTTTTCATGAAAAACATTGGCGAGAACGTGGTGCGCATTGAAGCGGAGGCGTTGCGCGCGCTGGCGGACCGCATTGGCGGGCCGATGGCGGCGGCATTTCAGCAGGCGGTGGACTTGCTGTTTGTTTGCGCGGGACGCGTGGTGGTGACCGGGATGGGGAAGAGCGGTCTGATTGCGCGGAAGATTGCGGCGACGCTGAGTTCGACGGGGACTCCGGCTTTATATCTGCATCCGGTGGAAGCGCTGCATGGAGACTTGGGGATGGTGGTGCGTGGGGACGTGGTGCTGGCGCTTTCGGCTTCGGGGGAGACGGAGGAGATATTGGCATTGCTGGCGACGATCAAGCGGCTGCAGGTGCCGCTGATTGCCATGACCGGGGATGCGATCGGTGGGAGATCGGGAGATCGGGAGATCGGATCATCGGGTGATTTGACCCGGTCGCCGGCCCCGAGCGCACGAACAGGTTCCACACAAGCATCCACCCTCGCTGCGGCGGCTGATGTTGCTTTGGATTGTTCGATTGCGGAGGAGGCTTGTTCGCTGGGGCTGGCGCCTACGGCTTCGACGACCACGATGCTGGCTTTGGGAGATGCGTTGGCGGTTACGCTCAGCGAGAAGCGTGGGTTCAAGGAAGAAGATTTTGCCAATCTGCATCCGGGCGGAAAGTTGGGGAAGCGGCTGGCGCGGGTGGAATCACTGATGCACTCGGGCGAAGCGTTGCCTCGCGTGGGTCCGCAGACGAAGATGCCGGACGTGATTTATGAAATGTCGCGCAAAAAGCTCGGCGTTACGGCCGTGGTGGATGGCGAGAAGCTGGTGGGCGTCATCAGCGATGGTGATTTGCGGCGGCTGCTGGAGAAGCGCGGGAAAGATGTTCTCGACCTTACGGCGGGCGAATGCATGACCAGCAATCCGCGGACGATCACGGCGGGAGAGTTTGCGGCGACTGCGCTGGCTTTGATGGAGGAGAAGAAGATTACTTCTTTAATGGTGGTCGGCGCGGGTGGGAAGTTGGAAGGGATTGTGCACCTGCACGATCTGTGGAGCACCGAACTAGTGTAGCGCTGGCGTCCCGCCGGCCTGTGAGTAGACGCCGGCAGGGAAGGGCGGGGCGCCCTCCCGACAGCCGCCGAGACGGCGGCGCTACAATACCTGCATGTATCACTACGACCCAAATACCGCGCTGGAAGAATTGACCGAAGACGCAACCCTGCCGAACCCGGTGCATGTGCGTGACATGATCCTGCGCAAGCATCCTTCGACGGACAAGGCGCTGGAGCTGAACCGGCTGTTCGTGGAGTATCAAAAGTTCTTCGGCGAGACGCAGAAGCTGGGGAAAGAGATTCTCAAGCAGCTGACTTCTTAGTGCCCAGTTGCTAGTACCTAGTACCCAGCTAGCATCAAAGAAGCTGGAACCGGCTCGTTGTGCTTCTTGAGGCTTCCGATGTATCCGCCGATCGCGTCCTTCGCCATCTTCTTAGCTTCTATCAAAGTGCGTCCGTAGGTGACGCAGCCGGGCAGGGCAGGAACCAGCGCGGTGTAGCCGCCTTCTGGTTCGGGGCGGAGCATTATCTTGTAACGGTAACGAGCTTTAGCCATAAGACTGCACTCATTCTAGCAGGGGTTGGAAGCCGGTCAAAGAATCCGCTGCTACAATAGCCAATTCCCCGAAGGGATCAGCGAGCGCCCTTCACTCGGTACTCGGTACTTCAAGAAAACACTATGCATCGATGGTCAGAACTTTTCATTCCTACATTGCGTGAGGCTCCGGCCGACGCGGAAGTGGCCAGCCACAAGTTTCTGGTGCGGGCGGGCTACATTCGGCAGCTGGCAGCGGGGATTTACTCGTACCTGTTTCTGGGCAACCGTTCGTTCAACAAGATCATGGCCATTGTGCGCCAGGAGATGGACCGGATCGGGCAGGAGTTTCTTCTGCCAGCCCTGCATCCGCGGGAGCTTTGGGAGGCTAGCGGGCGTGCGGCTCTCATGGGCGAGAACCTATTTCGCCTGAAAGACCGCAAGGGTGCCGACCTGGTGCTGGGGATGACCGAAGAAGAAGTGATGACGTCCATCGCCGTGAAGGAGCTGCGCAGCTACAAGCAGTTGCCGCAGAT
>PMXH01000238.1 GCA_003165855.1 Acidobacteriaceae bacterium
ATACCTTCTTGATTATTATACTAAGCTTATTCGGAGCTTTTGTCAATCTGAAGTGAGCTAAACAGCACTAAAGAAGCGAGTAGCACAACGGTGCTTAAACCGCGGGGAGGGCTCATGGTTGCAAAATCTGGCCAGCCTGCGGATGAACTTGCTGATGGTTGAGTTGGCTGGCGTCCCACCCACCGCCGAGGGCTTTTACCAGATAGACGGAGCTAACCATCTGCTGGCCGAGCAACTGCGTCTCCAGGCGCTCGCTGGTAAGCAGAACGGTCTGCGCGGTTATCACGTCGAGGTAGCT
The DNA here is from genome assembly GCA_003165855.1 of Acidobacteriaceae bacterium. Classification (GTDB taxonomy): domain Bacteria; phylum Acidobacteriota; class Terriglobia; order Terriglobales; family Acidobacteriaceae; genus Sulfotelmatobacter. The sequence goes on from PMXH01000238.1 coordinate 299, forward strand.
GGTGACTCCTCCGATATAACGGTTGTTGGCGATCGTCAGGGCGCGGCGCGCATCTTCGACGGCAGCACCCTGCGTGGTGAGGGCTTGCGAGAGCGTGCTGAGATTGCTGATGCCGTCCTCGACCTGCTGAAACGCCGTGAGCACGGACTGGCGGTAGCTGGCCACAGACTGGTCATAGGCGGCGCGCGCGGCAGCCAGATTGGCGCGGTTGCGTCCGCCCTCGAAGATGGGCTGCAATGCATCCGCGCCCAGCGACCAGAACAGGCTGGGTGCGTTGAACAGCGGCGCGAGGTCCCGGCTCTGCCATCCTCCGGAACCGCTCAGCGTGATGTGCGGATAGAAGGCCGTGCGCGCGATGCCAACCTCCGCGTTTTGATAGGCCATCAGGCGTTCGGCGGTAGCAATATCGGGCCTCCGCTCTAAGACGTCGGAAGGCACTCCCAGTGGGACCGGCGGCGGCGTGGCCCGCAACGGCGCAACGGGCACGGTGAGGCTGAAGGCCGCCTGGCCCACCAGCACCGCGATGGCGTGCTCGTACTGCGCGCGCGTCTGTTGCACCAGCGCAAGCTGTGACAATGTGGAGTCGAGAAGCGCGGCCTGCTGCGCAACTTCCAGCCCGCTGGCGATGCCACCAGTGTGGCGGTTGTTCACCAGATCCAGCCCCTTGCGCTGGTAACCTACGGATTCCTGCACCACTTCGAACTCGGCGTCCAGCTCGCGCAGCGTGAAGTAGTCGGCGGCGAGTTCCGCGGTCAGCACCAACTGCACGTTCTGCAAATCGGCTGCCGTGGATTGCAGCGTGGCGTTGGCCGCCTCCACGTTGTGACGCGCGCGTCCGAACAGATCGGCTTCATAAGTCAACGAGAACGGAACCGTGTAGACGTTCTGCGTGTAAGGAAGGATGGGCTGCGGCACGCCGTTCACGATGGTCGGCACCTGGCCATTGAGAGGGCGATTAGCAGAGCCGCGCTCCCGCAACGCGCTGGGATCCGCCGAGAGCTGCGGGAACATGTCCGCGGTAGCCACGCGCGCCAGGGAGCGTGCCTGATCCAGATGATCGCGCGCGGCCAGCAGAGACTGGTTGGCCTGGAGCAATTGTTGTTCGTAGGCGTCCAGCGCTGGATCGTTGAAGACTTGCCACCACGTGCCTTTCGGGATTGAGTCCTTGGGCGCGGCTTGCTGCCATGGTGGTTGCGTCTTCCACGCATCTGGCGCCGGCGCAGGGGCCGCTGGCCGGCTGTAACGCGGACCCACGGTGCATCCCGCCGCAAGACCGAGCAGCGCGAGAGCGGCCGAGAATGCGGCTCGCTTCACGATCCGCTGCCCTTCTGCTGGTCGTTCTTCGAGCCCTGTGGCGACGGCTGACCTGGCTGCTGGTTCTGCTGCGGCTGCGCTACATTTACCTGCTGCCCATCTTCCAGCGAGTCCGCGGGATTGACGACGATCTGGTCGGTGGGGGAGACACCGCCGAGAACTTCCAGCGTGGCGCCATAGTCGCGTCCAATATTGATAGGCCGCAACTGTATCTTTCCGCCGGGGCCGATGACGGCGACACGCGCACCTTCAGCACGAAACAGCATCGCGTTTACTGGAACGGTGACCTTGTTCACGCCAGAGCCGACGGCGAAGTGAACCTCCCCGAACGACCCGGGTAGCAAACGCCCGTCCTTGTTGGGCACGTCGACCTCGGTCAGAAGAGTTCGCGTGGCCGGATCAATGGCTTCCGCCGTCCGTGCCACCTTGCCAAAAAACTTCTGGCCGGGAAATTCTTGTAAAGTGATCGCGGTCTTGGCGCCAACCTTGATGAACGGCGCGTAGGCTTGAGGGACGCTGGTGTAAACCCGCAGGGGATCGACGCGTGCCAGGTTAAACAGTTGCAGACCGCCCGCGCCCGCGTTGATGAGCGCTCCGGGATCGACGTTGCGGCGGGTAAGCACACCGGAGAACGGCGCGTACACGTCCTTGAAGCCCTCCAGTTGTTCGAGGCGGCGGACGTTGGCGTCGGCGGCGGCCAGGTTGGCTTTGCTCTGCTCGTATCCGCTTACATACTGGTCAGCCTCCTGCGCCGAGACCGAGTCGGTCTTGCGCAAGTTTTCCCAGCGGTCGGCGCTGATTTTGGCCAGATCCATTTGCGCCAGGATTTGCAGACGCGCGGCTCGGCTCTGGTTCAATTCCTGGTCAACCTCAGGTGTGTCGATCTTCGCCAGCAACTCGCCTTTGGCGACTCGGCTCCCAATATCCTTGTACCAGCGCACCAGGTAGCCGCTGGTACGGGCGTAAATCGGAGACTCCTCATAGGCCAGCAGGGATCCGGGCAGCACCAGGTCTTCGTCGGGCTTCTCCGCCAGCGGGTAAACTACCGCGACGGTCGGTATAGTTTCGATCTCTGTCTCCTTGGCCAAGGCTCGCTCGTGGGTCATGTGGCTCCACAGAGTAAGCCCGCCGGCGATAAGAAGCACGAGCAACATCACCCCGACGATCGTCAGAGCTTTGCGCGGGGGCGCGGACGGAAGCTCGGGCGGCTTCTGGATTCCCGGAGGCTGATGCCGGGAGTGCTGTTGGATCGCCTCGATCTCCTCGTCACGCTGAGCCTGCGCGCCCAGTGCATGATGCTGTTCTTTCTCGCTCTGCTGCGACGGATGCGTGCCGCCGCCCGGCTCAGATCGCTGCGCATCCCCAAGCGTTGGTTTGGACTCGTTCTCTACACTCATGCTCGACTCCGATTCTTGCCAAAACTCGATCCTGCCCTGGTTACGTCTACTTGCATTTACGCCTGGCTCTGGCGCGCACGCTTGGCTTCCCGGCGGCTATGGAACATAGCGAACACACTGGGCACAAAAAACAAAGTAGCGACGGTGGCAAACAGCAGTCCGCCGATTACGGCGCGCCCCAGCGGTGCGTTCTGTTCGCCGCCTTCGCCAAAGCCCAGCGCCATCGGCACCATGCNNATGGCCAGCGCGGTCATCAGCACGGGGCGCATACGGGTATATCCGGCGGCGACGGCGGCCTGCACGGCGGGAACCCCTTCGTCCATCTGTTCGCGCGCGAAGCTGACCATCAAGATAGAGTTCGCGGTGGCCACGCCCATGCACATGACCGCGCCGGTGAGCGATGGCACACTCAAAGTGGTGCGGGTCAGCAGCAGGAACCAGCAGATTCCCGCCAGAGCTCCGGGCAAGGCGGCGATGATGATGAAGGGATCAAGCCACGATTGGAAATTAATGACAATCAGCAGATAGACAAGCAGAATGGCACCGATCAGCCCCACGCCGAGCCCAAAGAACGAAGAACGCATAGTCGCTACTTGCCCGCGCACCACAATGTGAGTGCCGCGCGGCAGCTTGCCGTCGAACGTCTTGAGCACTCTGTCGGTATCCGCGGCGACCGCGCCCAGATCGCGATCCTGCGTGCTGGCGTAAACGTCGATAACCGGTTGCACGTTGTAGTGGTTTACCGTAGCCGCCCGCGCTACCGGAGACAACTGCACCAGGTTGCCCAGCAATTGCGGCCCCTGCTGAGAAGTGACCGGTATGGTCATCAGGTCTTGCATACTGGTCATGCGGTACTGCGGTGACTGCACCGCCATTTGGTAAGTAACGGCGTTGCGCGGGTTCAGCCAGAAATTCGGCGAGGTCTGAAAACTGCCGCTCAGCGAAACCAGCACGCTCTGTGCGACATCGCGAGCCGTGAGCCCAACCTGCGTGACGCGGGTGCGGTCAATGTCCATGTGCAGCGTGGGCAGAGAAAGCAACTGCTGCACGTGTACGTCGGCCGCGCCGGGAATGTGGCGCATTTTGTTGGCGATCTGCTGCGCAATCAGATAGCTGCTTCCCATGTCCGTGCCCACAACCTGCACATCGATGGGTGCGGGCAGACCGAAGTTTAGAATCTGGGTAACGATATCGGCTGGCTGAAAGAAAAACTCCACCCCGGGAAAGCGCCGCGGCAGTATCTCGCGCAGATGCCGGATGTGGTCCGCGGTGGGATGATGATGCTCAGGGTCGAGCGCGATCAGGATCTCGGCGTCGCTGGTGCCGATGGTTCCGGCGGAACTGTAAGACTGGTTGATGCCCGAGTTGGGCAGACCAATATTGTCGAGAACCGTCTGCAATTCGTCCTTAGGAATCTCCTGGCGCAGAACGGCCTCAATCTCGTCACACAACCGCGCTGTTTCTTCCACGCGCAAACCGGGACGCGCGCGCACATGCAGGCGTAACAGTCCGGCATCTACTTGCGGAAAGAAATCCTGTCCCAGAAACATGAAGAGCCCGAGCGAGAGCAGACAGAACGCCAGGAAGAAAAGCACGAAAACGCCGCGATGCTCGAGGGTGGTTTCCAGCAACTGCTCGTAACTCCGGCGAAAATCCTCAAACTTGCGTTCAAAGCCGCGCTGGAAGCGGCCCAGGAAACTCTTGGGAGCTTCCGCGCGATGCTCGTGCCCGCGCATGATGTACATGACCAGCGTGGGAATCAGGGTTCGCGATAACAGATAGCTGGCCAGCATGGCGAAGCTCACCGCCTCCGCCAGCGGCACGAACAGAAATTTTGCCACGCCCGCCAGGAAGAACATCGGGACGAACACGATGCAGATGCTGAGCGTGGAAACGAAGGCGGGCACGGCAATCTGTTGCGCGCCGTCAAGGATGGCCTGTCTCATCTCCTTGCCCATGGCGAGGTTGCGCTCAATGTTTTCGATTTCCACCGTGGCATCATCGACCAATATGCCGACGGCGAGCGCCAGTCCCCCCAGGGTCATGATGTTAATGGTCTCCCCGATCGCGCCCAGCATGATGATCGAGACGAAGATGGAGAGCGGGATGGAGATGGAAATAACGATGGTCGGGCGCCAATCGCCGAGGAAGATGAGAATCATGACGGCGGTGAGAGCCGCAGCCGTCAACCCCTCCCGAAGCACACCCTGGATTGAGGCGCGTACAAAAAGCGACTGGTCAAACAACGCAGTGACCTTCAGTTCCGGCGGCAGCGCTTGGGCTGCCTGCAGCACAATGTTCTTGATCCCAGCCACAATCTGCAGCGTGGAGGCATTGCCGTTCTTGTAGATCGACATCAGCGCGCCACGGTTCCCATCCTGACGTACGATGTTGGTCTGCGGCGCGAAGCCGTCGCGGATGTGGGCAACATCGCGCATGTAGAGCGTGGAACCGTTGGCCGTCTTGACCGGCAGGTCGTTCAGTTCCGCGATGGTCTGCGGCGTTCCGTTCATCTCCACGTTGTATTCCAGCGAGCCGAGCTTGACGGTCCCGGTCGGGAGGATCAGGTTTTGCGCGTTGACCGCATTGACAATGTCATTCGGCGCGAGCCCGTAGGCCTGAAGCTTCGGCAGGTCCAGGTCCACCTGAATCTGGCGAATCTTGCCCCCATAAGGATACGGTGTAGCGGCTCCCGGCACCGTGGCCAGAAAGTTCCGCAGAAAATTCTGGCCCAGATCGAAGAGTTGTTGTTCGGGCAAGGTCTTGCTGCTCAGTCCAAGCTGAATGATGGGCGTAGTGGAGGCGCTGTAGGAGATGATCAGCGGCGGTGTCGTACCGGGTGGCAGCCCACGCACGGTGGTCTGCGCAATAGCCGTAATTTGCGCGATCGCTCCCTGTACGTTCGTGCCCGGACGGAAAAAAACCTTGATCACGCCCAGGCCGTACACCGACTGAGACTCCATGTGCTCGATATCGTTGACCGTGGTGGTGATGCCGCGCTCGGAGTTGGCCACGATGCGGTCGGCCATGTCTTGCGGCGACATGCCCGTATAAAACCAAACCACCGAGACCACCGGGATGTCAATATTCGGAAAGATGTCCGTGGGCGTTCGCAGAAGCGTGATCGGCGTCAGAAGAATTATGACGAGCGCCATCACCACAAATGTGTAGGGACGTCTGAGAGCTAATGCAACGATCCACATCGGTTAAGCACCACTCCAGAATTAAGAATGCATCGAAATGGGGTAGCGCTCCACTAGCAGGAAGAGAACCCCGCGGACTTGACGTTTAGATTCGATACTCAGCGTATTGGATTCTAAGTATCGCTTCATTATATGGTAGGGTAAGACGATGCGCCAGAAGTCTGCGGCACATGGCAATCGCGGTGGAGGCCGCCGCAAGCGCTCTCCAGGGCGCCCGCGGAGCGAACAGGCACGCCTGTCCATCCTGAGCAGCACGTTGAAACTCCTGGGAGAGAACGGCTTTTCCGAGCTAACCATAGAAGCTGTTGCCGCTCACGCCAGCGTTGGCAAGGCAACCGTCTACCGCTGGTGGCCCAACAAAGCCGCCCTTATCGCAGATGCATTCGCCAGCAGCACCACGCGTAAACTCCACTTCCCCGACACCGGCTCGGTTCGCACGGACATGAGCCAACAAATGCGTCAACTGGTCAAGATCTTTCGCAGCCGGCGGGGGCGCATCGTCTCTGCCATTCTTGGCGCCGGCCAGAGCGACAGGGACGTCATCGGGGCCTTCCGCGAACGTTTCATGAAGCCGCGCCGCCAGGAAGCCTACGACACGCTCCGCCGCGGGATTCTGCGCGGCGAACTGTGCGAGGACGTAGATATGGACCTGCTCCTCGATTCACTCTACGGTCCCATCTACATGCGATTCCTCATACGACACGACAAGTTGACGCCCGACTTTGTCGACCGCCTTTGCGAGTTGGTGCTGAGCGGAGCTTGTCCCTGCCGGAACCTGCCCACCCCCGGCATGTCGTAATGTGACCAACGGAAGAACGGTTGGAATTCGTCAGGCCATTCAACCACCTGGTCTCACGCCTGGTTCATCACAGCCAAGCCATGCTGTACAAACCCCGCCGTTTGTATAAGAATTGTGTTCCTGCCGAACGCTCGATACTTCATTTCCGGGGGTATTCCCTGTATTTCAGGCCCAACACGCTCGCCGAAGCGGTACACACGCTGGCCAGTTCCGGCGGGCAAATTTTGGCGGGCGGTACCGACCTTTTCCCTTCCCTCGGAGATCGGCCTGTTACCGGGTCTGTAGTCGACATCTCGGGTTTGAGAGAACTCAAGGGCGTGATTCGCGAACCAAACTACATACGAATCGGCGGCCTGACTACCTGGACCGATATTTCTAAGACACCCCTGCCGCGATGTTTTGATGGGTTAAAGGCCGCAGCCCATGAGATTGGTGGAATCCAGATCCAGAATCGTGGGACTGTGGCTGGGAACCTCTGCAATGCATCCCCGGCGGCGGATAGTGTTCCGCCGCTGCTCGCGCTGGACGCGGAAGTGGAACTGGTCTCGCAAGCGGGCGCGCGCCGCATGCCGCTCGCGGATTTCATCATCGGCAATCGCAAAACCCTGCGGCAGCCGGGCGAAATCCTTTCCCAGATATTCGTGCCTCGCGCTGTCGAGGATGCCGCGTCGACATTCGTGAAACTGGGTGCGCGGCGCTATCTGGTTATCTCCATCGTGATGGTTGCGGTTGTGATCCAGAAGGATGCCGCGGACTGTGTTCGCGATGCCCGCGTCAGCGTGGGTTCTTGCTCGGTCGTGGCTCGGCGGCTGAAAGATCTCGAGCGCGCGCTGATCGGTGCCCCTTCCGCAGTTGGTTTGGGATCGCTCGCCACAGCCGATCACCTCAGGGAGCTGTCACCCATCGGCGACGTTCGCGCGACGGCGGCTTATCGCCGCGACGCTGCTTTGCGGTTGGTGCAGCGCGCGCTCGATGCCTGTGCAGGGAGCTCATGAATGGCAACCATCGCTCGCGTTTCCGAAACCACGCGCCAGCTCAAGCTGATCGTTAATCAGCGCGAAGTGTCTGTGGCCGTGTCCCCGACTCAGAGGCTCTCGCGGGTCTTGCGGGAACAGCTCGGACTGACAGGTACCAAAGTCGGCTGCGATGCTGGCGATTGCGGTGCATGCACAGTCTTGCTGGATGGAGAACCGGTCTGCTCTTGTCTAGTCGCGGCTGGCCAAGTCGAAAACCGCTCGATCACCACAGTAGAGGGACTGAAATCCCGGCCTCCGCTGTACGACCGCCTGCAGGAAGCGTTTCTTCGTCAAGGTGCGGCACAATGCGGAGCGTGCACGCCGGGCATGCTGATCTCAGCCACGGCCCTTCTCGAGAAGAACAGTTCCCCCGCCGAGGCTGATGTAATGGATGCCCTTGGTGGTGTGCTCTGCCGCTGCACAGGCTATCGCAAGATCATCCATGCAATTCTCGAAACGGCAGTTCCCGGAAAACATTCGCAGAGTAGAGAAACTTCCTGCCCCGCGGCCGGGAATTCCGTTGGTCAACGCCTGATCCGCCTGGATGGAAAGCAGAAAGTTGAGGGCACCGAGATCTACGGTGCTGATGAAGTTCCAGCGAATGCGCTCGTGCTGCGTGTCATCCGTTGCCCGTTTGATCGAGCCAAGTTTCGCTTCGGGGATCTGCAGGCGTTCGTCGCAGATCATCCGGGCGTGGAGGCGATCCTCACTTCCAAAGACGTTCCGGGAGAGGATTGCTACGGAGTCATCCCACGCTTTGCCGACCAACCCGTGTTTGCCCACGCTGAAAATGAGGCTAGGTATCGAGGCGAAGCCATCGCCGCCATCGTGGGTGAAGCGGAAGCGATTGAACAGTTTGACCCCGCAACCCTCCCTGTAACCTGGAAAGAATTGCCTGCGCTGCGGACAATCGATGACGCTCTCGCGCCGGACGCTCGGCTCATCCATCCTCATCGCGCGCAGAACGTGCTCACTCGCGGGCGTGTGCTGCGGGGGAATGTCGAGAAAGCCCTGGCAGAGGCGGACGCGGTGGTAGAAGGCGAATTCGAAACTGGCTTCGTCGAGCACGCCTGCATCGAGCCCGAAGCCGGATTTGCGAAACGCATCGGCGATCAAATCGAGATTCAAGCCTGCACCCAGTCGCCCTACATGGACCGCGCGGATATCGCGAAGCTTCTCGGAATTCCCGCCGAAGCCGTGCGGATCATTCCCACCGCGGTTGGCGGCGGCTTCGGCACCAAGCTTGACTTGTCCGTGCAGCCGTTTCTTGCCGTCGCTGCATGGCGTTTGCGGCGGCCGGTGCGCATGGTGTATTCGCGTATCGAGTCGATCATGTGCACCACCAAGCGCCACCCCGCGCGCATGCGCTGCCGCGCCGGGGCCAGCAAAGACGGAAAGCTTCTGGCGCTTGATTTCACCGCTGATTTCAATACCGGCGCCTACTCCTCGTGGGGCCCCACGGTTGCAGCTCGAGTTCCGGTGCACGCTTCCGGACCTTATGCCGTCCCGCACTATCGCGCCCTGACGCGGGCGGTTCACACCAACATTGTTCCCGCCGGTGCATTTCGTGGCTTCGGTGTTCCGCAGATGGCAATCGCGCAGGAGCAACTCTATGACGATCTTGCCATTCGGCTAGAAATCGACCCACTGGAATTTCGCATCCTGAATGCGCTCGACAGTCACACTCCCACAGTCACGGGGCAGGTGATGGGTGAAGGCGTGGGCATTCGCGCCTGCTTCGAAGCCTTGCGGCCCAAGTGGACCGCGGCGCGCGCCGAAGCCGTAGCGTTCAATGCCAGAGCCGCGGGTCCAATTCGCCGCGGGGTTGGCGTCGCAGGTATGTGGTACGGATGCGGCAACACTTCGCTGCCCAACCCTTCTACAGTGCGCATCGGACTAAAGCGTGACGGCAGAATTGCGNNGCATCCCGACAGACGTTAGTCACGGGCAAAGCGGCGCAAATGGCGGGAAAGGAACTGCGGGAGGCTATTCTTCGGTTGGCTCATCTATGCGGAGATTGTAAGGAGAACGACGGAGGTGCCGTCATCGATTTCGGGAGCAGCACGCTGACAATTCACCAGGCCGAGAAGCAGCGTAGTGTCTCCTTGCACGACTTCCCGCTCGATAAGCAGGGATACGTCCTCACTGCGGAACGGACTTTCGACCCACCGACCAGCCCGCTCGACGAAAACGGTCAGGGCGTTCCTTACGCCGTGTATGGATTCGGCGCTCACATGGCCGAGATTGCTGTGGATATTGAATTGGGAACGGTGCAGGTTCTGAAGGTCGTCGCAGCCCACGACGTGGGCCGCGCCATTAATCCCACTTTGATTGAAGGCCAAATCGAAGGTGGCGTCGCCCAGGGACTCGGCATGGCGCTGATGGAGGAATTCTTTCCGGGCAAGGGCGAGAACCTGCATGACTATCTGATTCCGTCGGCTGGCGACATCCCTCCCATCGAGTCGATCCTGATCGAAGATCCTTCCTCAATTGGTCCGTTCGGGGCGAAAGGCATCGGGGAACAGGCTGTGATCCCGACCGCGCCGGCGATTCTGAATGCGATTCACCACGCCACCGGCGTACGCATGCGCCGGATTCCTGCCACGCCGGATCGCATACGCGCGGCCCTACTCGCCCACGTTTCCAGCGACCAGAACGGAGTTGCACATGGTTGACGACGATGCCATTCGCTGCGACGCGTGCCCCGTGCTCTGTTATATCAAGCCGGGAAGGACCGGTGCATGCGATCGCTACGCGAACGACAATGGGCAGTTGATACGAATCGACCCGCATGTCGTGCTGGACCGCGCTCTATCACGCGGCGATTCGGTCGTCCCTTTTCTGGATCGCAACCGGGAATGGGATGGCAATATCGTGAGTGGCTCGGATACCTTTGTCACCGCGATTGGCGCGGGTACAACCTATCCCGACTACAAGCCGGCTCCCTTCATCATCTCGTCCGAAGTCCAGGGCGTTGACATGGTCACCGTCGTCACTGAGGGAATCTTCAGCTATTGCGGGGTCAAACTGAAGATCGATACTGATCGATATCTGGGCCCCGAGACGAATCTGGTGCGAGCTCAGGGAGAGTCCGTAGGACATGTAACGACCAGCGAATACGGTTCGCAGATGCTCTCGCTCGGCGGAGTGCGCCATCTGACGGGAGGCAGCCGCCGGGAAGGCACTGTTACCTGCGAGACGCTGCTGAATCTCTGCGACCGCAAGCCCGTGGAAC
>PMXH01000111.1 GCA_003165855.1 Acidobacteriaceae bacterium
CTACACCCATCGCGTCGCGATCTCCAACCATCGCCTCGTTTCCCTGACGGGCGATCAAGTCACCTTCCGTTGGCGAGACTCCGCCCACGGCAACCAGCCGCGCCTCATGACCCTGTCCGTGGACGAGTTCTTGCGACGCTTTCTCCTCCACGTGCTTCCCCCAGGTTTCGTGCGCATCCGCCACTTCGGTTTCCTCGCCCCTCGCCGTCGCGCTCGACTTCTACCCCTCTGTTTCCGGCTCCTGAGATCGGCGACCGATTCGCCCCAGGCTCAACCATCCAACCCAGAGGACGAGGTGCTTCCCTCCACCACCCCGCTTTCTCCCTGGACCTGTCCTCAATGCGGCGGCCCCATGATCGTCTTGGAGCGACTCAGCGCCGCCCAAATCGCCCTGCGTTCTCCACCCCTTCCCCTGCAGAGGAACTCATGAAACGCTCGCGGCCGGTCCCAAAACGCTCAGGGCCTTCAGCGCCAACACTCTTCGTGTGCCTCTCCGAGCCCGCAGCACTCTTTCACTCCCCCTCCATCGCTTTCGATCGAGGTCCATCCACACTCCCATCACCTCTTCCGCCTCGCTTTGCCACCCCTCCCGCACGCCTTCCTCGTGCACCGCCCTCCAACCCTGCACCAGAAACACGATTCAAATCCCATAGCGTCGGGACGCGGCTTCCTTCAAACGGCTGTATCGAAAGCGCGCCGTTCCGACCATCGCGCGGCCCATCGCTTTTTCACCGGCGCGCTTCCGATACAGCACTAAGACTTCCGGGGAACAACATTTGCCGCCGACCGAGGCCTGGGCGACCGTCAGGTCCCCAGGCTTAGGGTTGGCAGCTTTCGTGTTTGCCCACGGTGGCTTGTTCCGGCGTAAACATCACTGATAGCATTGGATCGATTCCAAAAAAAGGCCCACATCGCCAGCCACTTCGCCTCCACTGACGCTGACGGCTGATTCCTCAGCCTTCCCGTTCCGCCTCGTCCTCAACACTGTCAGCGCTGTCCCCCGCGTTGTAGTTCTGCAGCCCCGCATTCGCGGACGGAGCCGGCCCGGGCGGAGTCACTCGGCTCTCCGACGCTGCCGGCGCCGGCAACTGCCCACCCCCGGCATCCGTACCTCCAAACTCTGTGACCGCAGGATTTCGGTCACTCTGCTCGAACGCCTGTGTGGTGGATGGTTCTGCTGCTTCCGGGTTGATAACACTGCTCATGACCTTCTCCTTCGGAAAAATGTTTGTGGAACGTCTTACGGTTACATGTGGGGACAGCCGCCCTCGGCTGTCCATCGAGCGCAGCTCGATAGGTTTTTCTTGACGGCTGATCGCTGCTGCCTGTTCCCCCCAATAAAAAAGGCCACCGGCTTTTCGCCGATGGCCATCGAGGGCCTTCCTCCAACGCTAATGTATCTCCCACGCCAGGATCGTCGCCTCCGTCGGGTTATCCGCCGGAATCGTGACCCCGTTATTCAGCGTCCCGCCCGCCGTCACGCTCTCCGAAGTCCCGCCGCTCCCGCCCAGGAAAGTAAATCCCGCCGAGCTTCCGCCGTAAACCTGCGCGCATGAACTTGTGCAACTGCTCGTGATCGCCAGGTAATACTTCCCCGGCTGCAGCGTCGCTGTTGTAGCCCAGCTCAAGGTCTTCCATCCCGTGCTCGCCGCGAATGTCGTCCCGGCGGTGTTTCCAATGTGTGCCACGACACTCCCCGAGCTGTTCAGCACTCCAATGTCGTAGGTGTTAGTCGTGTTGTCCGCCGTCGAAACGTAATACGTCACTTGTGTCGTCGTCAATGGAAACGTCAGCACTACGCCCCACAGTTCCGCTTTGTTCGCCGTGCTCGAAAAGCTGATCGCCGTCCCTGTCGTGTTCGTCGTGAACCACGGGATCGAATACGACGCGCTCGTGCTGACATTGGAGCCCGGCATGTCCAGGAACATCTGCACCGTCGCACTTCCCGAACTCGCCTGCAACACCCGGCCCAACACCTGCGTCCCGGTCGGCGGCGTCGCTCCAGCATCATGGCACAAAGGATAGAATCCCCCGCTCGCCGTGCTGGAAGGCACCACGTAGTCCCCCACCACGGTCGCAGTCCCATCGAAGCTGCAATAAGCCGATCCAGTCCGCGCCAGCGTAGCCACCCCCGAAGTACCGGCATTGGCAATCAACACGCCGATGACCCCGCTGGTCAGCGCGCTTGAAGGCTTGATCGCGCAACCCCCGGTGGTGAGTATCGCTAACCCGTTCACGATCGTGCCGCTCGTCGTGTCATTGCAAAGTTCGTAACTCTGGTTCGCAAATTTGCCCAATTCGAACCCGCTACCGCTCGCGGAATTTCCCGCCGCATACACTGTCCCGGGACGCAATCCCGTTCCGCTTCCCGACGTGAAACTGCCAATGTTGTACGTCTGGTCCGTCCAAGGCTTGAAATTGCCGCTCGCATCCACCACCCACTTCAGTCCGTTGTTGATCCAGAAGCCCAATCCCGGCGCGCCTCCAGATGTCGAACTCTCGCTGCGCACCACGGCATAATTGTCACCCCCGTCGTACCCCAGCGATGTCCGCTGCCACGTCGAGCTGTTCGTGTAGATCGAGTACACGTGGAGATTCTGCGCGACCGTCCCGTACTCGCCCAGGTCATTCGCATCTTCCTGGAAAAGATTCGAGAAATACGAACTGGTCGCCGTCGTCGCCACCTTCTGCGGCGTTCCCGCATTTGCGGAAATGTAAAAATTTCCGTCGTTTGAGATCCCCAGCGCTGAAGTCCCCGCTCCCGCCGCCGCCATCGCCGTCCCGGGCAGCGGTGAACTCACCATCCACGGCCCCGCCACCAGCAACTGCCCGTTCACCGTCACATTTCCACTGAACGTCCCCGCCGCCGCCGAGATCCCGTTGCTCCCCGCGTAGTTCAGCGTCGAGCCGCTATCCGTCAGCCCACTGTCGCCGCTTACCGCCGCCCCGTTCGCCGGATACATCGCCAACTGCGTGGCTGCCCCGCTGTTTACCGTTCCCGCGCCGCCCCCGCCACCGCACCCAGTGCAGGTTCCCGTCACCGTCAGATTTCCGTTGATGGTTACCGGTACGTTGAACGTCTTCGCCGATACCGTTAACCGCTCCAGAAAACTCGCGTTGTCCCCAGTGTTCCCGATGTAAGACGAAATTGCTACGGGCGAGCCGAAAGCAAGTTGAGCGCCGCTTGGCACCGCTGTATTGTCGATCCCAATGTAGGTATCGTTGGCATCATTCGGCGGACGGAATCCTATTGTCGACAGCGTCTTCGCGAAATTCGAATCGACTAGAGTAATAATGTGATGGGGCTGCATATTTCCTATGCCTGATGTCGGGTATTCAAAAAGCAGCCTTCCTTTGGTGCCGTTTCCCGTGCCATTGTTAAAAGCGCCGTCGGCCAGAAGCAAGCCCCCCACGTTTGCAACGTTCCCTTTACCCTCCAGGCACTGTTCCCAGGTTCCTCCAAATAACACAGTCCCTATGGCGCTGCCGTCTCCACACTGGCGGACAAACAGTTGCGGAAATCCGTTGCCATTGACCGACACAACATCGCCCGGCTCTGTATCGAGGATGACCGGCGGAGTGTAGTAGATCTGGGTTCCATTTCCGCTCAGCACCACCGAGGCTGGCCAAAAAGGCAAGAGCGGTTCCCAACCGCCGGGGTTCACGGTATAGCCGCTGGTGTTGGCAGACGCCGTATCCGTAAATGTGCAGACCAGGCCTGAGCACTGCGCCTGCGCTAGGATGATGCTTCCGCATGCCGTTGGACTGCCTCCCGTGCAAGCTCCGTGAACCGGAAAACTGGGAGCATTCGCGGCCAGCGATGCCGAAGGTTGCATGCGCAAAATGTCGTAGGTAATCGTCGAGGTCGTAGAACTCGGTGGGACATGGGGGAACTGACCCGTAATCGTTCCTGACCCCGTCGTCAAAGCAAAACCTGCNNCCCGCCCGTGCTGGTGAACTGCGGCACATGGACAGCCGGTTGTTCGCCTCCTTGCACTTTCAAAGGCTGAACGTTCCCGGAAAAAATGATTCCCGTGGCGCTGAAATAGTTTCCCAAATAGGGATTCGGGCAGGGCCCTGCGCCTTCTTCCATGTAGATGTTGTCGAGTTCCGTTCCACCGTAGTTTCCCAGGGTCGTCTGGGTATTGACCGCCCACATCCCAAAGCCCTGCATCACGCTGTCGGTGACACGAACGGTGTTGTTGTTGTAAACCGTGACCCCGTTTCCACCGCACTGCGGGCTGATATTGGCCTTGTCCAGCCAGATGACGGGCGCGCCCAGATTGGCAGAGTACACATAGGAGCCGCAGTGGTTGGCCGTACAGGTAAGCCCCTGGGATCCGTCGGCATCAAGGCCGCGGATGGTCGCCGCTTCGTCATCGTCTTCCACAATAAACTGATTGAACTTTCCACCGCCCCCGGAAGACGACTTAATGTCTTCTATCGTTCCCGGCATCGCGTTATCCTCGATTGCCGCGTTCTGAATCGCAATTGTTCCCGGGCTCGCCTGCGAGGAAATATTTGCACCCGTCTGGCTGTAAGTAATGGAATTCCCCGACACTGTAACGGGGCCGTGGCTGCCCCAGTAGCTTGGAACATCCGTAAAGTTGATGTTGACCCGGTCTCCCATCTGAATCGTGCTGCACCCCGAGGCTACCGTGATCGTGACCACGTTCGAGGTTCTCTGCGTGTTTGTGATCTGGCATCCATCTGCATTCACCGTCGAGGTGAAGTTCACCCCCCGCAGCGTGAGCCCGCCGTAATGGTTGGAATTCACTAGATCCCCCAGAACCATGCAGCGGTCCCGGGTCGAACACGAGAGCAGCGTACCGTTCCCCTCGATCAGCGCCCGGCCACAGTGCGCGAAAATTGATCCATAAACTGGCAGTGCGTTCGCGGTTGCACCCGTCGCCGGAAGAACTACGCGCGCATTGGGATTCCCACCGCTGCCGTTCGGTATTCCGCAGGCGTCATTGATCCCCTCCTGAATTCCGCTCGAGGCGCTACTCAACGAGTAGGTCGCCGAGTGCGTGTTCTTCGGAGTAAACACAATCGTCCCTGATGCCGCCCCGCTCGTGCACGTCCCCCCCGTTACCATCGCCGGCTCCGGCGTCCCTTGTCCGCTGATGTAGACGAAGTACATCGAGTTCCCGCTCGTATCCACTCCCACTGGGCAGGGCGAAAGCGTCACCGTTGCCTGCGTTCCTCCCACCAGACTTCCGCTTGGACTTACGCTCCAGTTATCTCCCGGCGTCACATAGCGAATGCCGCTCAAATTGTTGACGCTGAGCTGGGTTCCAACCGGCTGCGCTATGTTCTGGCTGACGCCCGGACCTGTCACCACTCCGCCCGGAGCCCCGCTCGGCGTCTGCGGCGCGTACTGCCCAGCCGACGACGAATACGCCAGCACTTGTCCATTCGCAGGCGCGCTCGACGCCACTGGCACGCTTTGAATCGCGGTCGCATTTGCGCTCGATCCACACGGCCCCCACGTTCCATTCCCCAGCAGGCAGTTCAACGCCGAAGCTGTTCCGCTTCCCAACTCACCCGTCGGCACCAACCCGCTCACCAGGTCCGCCTTTACCACCACGCTTGAATCCACATATTGCTTCGCCGCAGCTTGCAGTGGGGCTGTCGGATTCCCGCTCGACGTCAGTGGCCCCGTCATCGCCCCGCCCGCCGACGGCACGTAGTTTCCCGAACCGACGGTTGCCACTGAACTGTCCACGTACGCCTTATTCGCCACATCCCCGGTACCCACGGGCGCCGGCACATTCGGCGGTACTGAGAAACTCTTGGTTCCCGTCACCGTCTCCGTCCCCGCCAGGTGCACCACTGCGTTGTCGTTCGCTTTTCCCACCAGCGCCGAATTTACGTACTGCATCGACACCGGCTGAGCTGCCGTTCCNNACCCAATACTCCGTTCGCACCTCACCCGGTTCCAGCTGGTACACCACCGTGTAGTAAACGTTCGCCGGAGTTGCGTTCGCGTTCGGCGCCAGCGCCACGCTCAACGCGCCGTTCGTTCCCAGCGTTACATCCGACACTCCGGGCGCCACCGCCGCCCCGCTCGCCGCCACAAATGCCGGCCACGTAATCACCAGAATGCCCTGCGCCGGAGTGCCATTCGCCATGTACACGGTGTCCACCACATTGGTCAGCGTCGGGCCGCTTTGCGGTGCGGGAGATGCCGCCCGCGGCTCCGGTTCTGCTGCATGCTTCGCCCTCGTTGCGCTTGCCGCCTTTTCCGGTTTCCCCGCNNACAACCGCAGTCGAAGGATCCCTTGCCCGCCTGTGCGCTGTCGGCCCGGAAAGGCATTACTATCGCCCGCGTTCTAGCTTCTTGCCAGCTGGGATTTCTCCAGCGAGCCCATTTTAAGGCCTGAAATTCTCAACCTCGTCCCTGCAGGAAATTCTCCACACTCCGAACATAAACATCGGCAAAATCAGCCGCTGGCCGTCGCGTCTCGATCAAGTCCATGGCATCCTCCACCGTCCACCCCATCACTCCCAACAGCGCCAGCGCCATCATCGGTGCCCGATGCACTCCAGCCGCGCAGTGGACAAACAGCTTCGTTTCGCTCTTCTCCAAAGCCGCCAACGCAAATCCCACCCCCAGCGCAAATACTTCGGCAGGCTTCGGCTCGAAGTCATCGTCCACCGGATTCCAGCAGACCGCGATTCCATGTGGCCTTGCCAGCGGCGTGTCGTCGAACTCAATCTGCATGTCGATGACGTGCGTGATCCCCGCGCGCGACACCGCCGCCATGTTATCCGCCGTCCAGATTCCGCCCCCGACCGCGATCCGGTCGGTCAGCCACGTTATATCCATCCCCATCCTGTGTCGTTTGAGGCCAACATTCTTGCCCGCCCGAAGATCCCTGAAAGATTTGACGGCAGAGGCGACCTTCGCCATGCTCTGGTACAACCGCTCCGTCCTCAGCGATCCCACGCGCGGCGAAACCGATAGCGCCGCAGGCCTGCCCATCTCCCCTGTACCGCTGCCGCAACTCCCGCGCTTCATTCTACGGCATCCTCTCAAGTCTCATGTCTTAGCCTTGCCGTCTACTCCTCGGCCACCCCTGGTACCAACTCCTGCACTTCCTCGTGCTCTCCTTCCGCATCTTCCTCCACAGCACCCGGCTTGCAGGCCTCAGTGTTCATCCCTTTTGCATCAATCGCCACTACGGATGGATCTTCCTCTTCGTCCCGAATCACCGATTCCAGCGGCAGCCCCATCCTCCTCAACAGGATGTGGGCCAGCGAATCTCCTTGCGGCCTCGCCGCAGTCTCTTCCGTCGCCGGATACAGTCCCACCGCTTCGAACAAATACTTCGCCTGCGCCACTTGCCCTGTCAGGGCGACGTTGATCACTTCGGTCGCGATCTTTTCCGCCGAGTTTCCCACCATGTTGTTGATGGCTTCTCGCACCCGCGCCATATCCACAGCCTTCTTCNNACCTTCTTCGAGATCCGCACATTTCTCTTCGCGGATTCCTTTGCCGTCTTCTCGCTTTTCCCCTTTGCCTTCTTTTTCGCGCTCACGGCTGGCCCTCCCCAAAACTGTCGGCATCATTCCAGATCCGGTCTCAGCCGCGTGAGGCAACTCGCTAGTAGCAGCGACCTGGCCCGCAGATCCCGCGCCGCCAGTGCGCGAAGCTGCGATGCAACAAAGCACTAAAAATACGAAAGGCGCGCTTTTCAGCGCGCCCTCAAAGAGTTTTTCTTTTTTCTTTACTCTATATATTCAGAATAGCATATTGCAATGGGGGGCTGCGTCACGTTTTGCAAAATTATATTTGCCATGTCATCAGCAACTTACGGGTTTTCGGAAGGAAATCTGCTCTTGACAACATTTCGCTCATTCCGGCGCCTCGTCCCTGGCAGGAAGCGCCGATAGCAGTCCGACTCGAAGAAAGTCTTCGCTTAACAGGTCCAGCACCTCGTACAATCTGCGCTGCAGCGTGCTGCGACTGCAATGCAGAATGTGCGCCGCGCGCGGTTGATCGTGCTCTTGCAGGATGACGCGCGCGATTATCTGCTGGTCCCAATACTGCAGTCGATTCAGGATCATCTCCACGTCACGTACAAAAATCACTCGGTCTTCGAATGTGGTCGCGATATATGACGTTACCTTCGCCCGGAAGAATTCCCTCCCTACCAGAGACGGTAAACGGCCGGTCTCTATCGAGAAGCGCATATAGCGCCGTAGCAACCCTACGGTGCGACTCCGGTAGAGCCACAAATCCGGATCTCGATTGAGAGAATCGTCTTCTAGCTGCGCTTCCTCAAGCCCCCCCACCCCCGGCGGGACGTCATGCCTCGGCAGTTCTTGCCCGGAGCCGACTGTAGAGGCGGGTGTGCTGCAACTCTGTTCTGCCGGGGGCGTCTCAACCGGTTGCCCCACAGTCAGCGCGCTCTCCGCCGGATTCCGCTCATCCGCCTCCGCCGCCATCCAATCCACGAAGCCGCTCATGCCACACCTGCCGCCGCGTCCAGATCTACTTCGTCATCGCCGTTCCAGCTCACGAAGTCGCCGTCATCCTCTGCCCATCGCGGCCCTCGCTGCACCCTCGCAATTTCCGCTTCCGTCGAGGCCGGAGGCAGTTTCGCCATCTCCCGCCCGCACCCCGTGCAATAGATTTGACCTCCACCCACCGGACGCAGCCATAGCCCACCACACCGTTCGCAATACTTCAGCTCAAGACACAACTCGTTCGTGGAATTGCTCACTTTTGCTTTCGCTTTCATCACTTCTCCTGAGGCTCCAGACTCCGCATTCGCGAAACTGGACGGTTGAGACGCTTTTGCTGAAACCCAACGCTTGCAGCCGAAAAACAAAAAGCCCCGCGCCGGTCGCCGCTCTCTGAGCGGAAACCGAACGCAGGGCTCGTTTCTCTTGCGATGGCCTGCTTGTGCTATTTAGTTGTTTGTCGAGACCTCAACGCGGACCGCCGCTCAGCCGTTTATGGTTCAAGCGCCGCGCCACTGGCCAGCATTGATCCAGACTCCCGTTGGCGAAAAAATCCCTCCTCATAGCCCGACTTCAAAACCCGNNTGATGACTATGCACTTGACACAGAATGTCGTTAGGCGTATATTTCGAGTGTGGATTTGACGACTCTTTACGAGATGCTGGAAGCGCTACAGGGGATGCGATTGAAGGTTGCTTCCAATAGAGATTTGGCAGAGACGTTAGACCACGCGATTGAGCGAGTAGAGGCCGCAATTGGCCAAATGAAGCGGAAAGTGAACTGACATGAAACTGATAGAAGTCACCAAGGCTTTCGCAACCGAAGAGCAATGCTTGGCCTACCTAGAAGCGAAGCGCTGGCCGGATGGCGTGCGCTGCCTGACGTGTGGCTCCAAGGAAATCTCCCGCATCACGCGCAAGGTCACGAAGAAATCAGAGAACAAACGCGCACAGCTTTATCAATGCCTAGAGCCTACCTGTAAGGCTCAGTTCTCCGCCACGACTGGAACGATCTTCAACGGCTCTCACCTATCCCTCGACAAATGGTATATGGCAGTTGCACTCATGGTGGACGCGAAAAAGGGCATGAGCGCTTTGCAATTGCAGCGTCACCTGAAAGTGAACTACCGCACCGCATGGTATTTGTGTCACCGCATCCGCGAAGCCATGAACGATCCTGACGGCCTCAAACTGACAGGCACGGTGGAAATTGATGAGACGTACATTGGCGGAAAGCAGCGCGGCCACAAGAACAAACTCAAGAACAAAGACGTAGTGCTTGGAATCCGGCAGCGCGGCGGTCCTCTTCGACTCGTCCAGGTCAAGGACAACAAGGCGGGAACGCTCTACGAAGCTATCGCGCAGCATGTTGACAAGGGCGTAGAGAAGATCATGACGGACGATGCCGGAGCCTACAACTTCCGCATCACGAAGTTCCATGCGGCGAAGCACTCCAAGATTCGCCACAGCCGTGGCGAATACGTTCGCGGCGAAGTCCACACGAACACCGTGGAGAACTCGTTCTCCCTGCTCAAGCGTGCTGTGATAGGAACGTACCACCAGCTTTCGATAAAGCACCTGCAACGCTATCTGAATGAGTTTTCCTACAGGTTCAATCGGCGGGAAGATGCGGAACTGTTCGAGAACACGGTAATGCGGATGGCTGGCGCAAAGCCCATGACGTACAGCAAGCTAGTCGAAGAGAATGCGTTTACGCCTTTCGTGCGCCCGTGAAATTAGGCAGCTTTGCCTAAGTGAATTCCAGTGCCGATGGACACAATCTGTTCTGAGGTCTTGGCAGCCCTTGCCACCACTTTTTCAAGATACGCCTGATACATCCGTTCCCAGTGCTCCCCAAATGATGGACAGGTTCGCTCACCGCCAAACAGTCTTAGCCTCTCGGTTTCGATCTCGTCTTCGACTCCGGCCATTTCTTCGTTGAATCGAGGCGGGGCCTTATGATTGCGAGAGAACAAGGATGCTACAACAGCGTACAAGAAAATAATGGGCATTACCAAACCTAGAACGATGAACATCAGACGAACGGCCTTATTCGCAATGGCTGAGAACACCATGAAGCCCGTCAGAATAGCGACAACGAGGTAGGCAACAACCAACAATTCAAGAAACAGCATGATCGCTTACCTCCTAATTCAGTATCGTCATTTGTGAAGGCCGCTAAACATTACGGAGGTAACTAGTAAGGTTACCATCATTATTGAAGACGCTTCAAGATGCCACCAAGAGCCTCTATGGATACAACAGCTTCCAGAAATACAATAGGAATCATCATCGACCAATAAGTAAATATCCACAAATAGATCACACCGACCTTTTTGACAGCAGGAGTACCGGGTAAAGGCATTTGCTGCTCGGTACTGTGCAATGTCTTCGTCAGGTTCCAAGCCGCAAAAAACTTCTGCCACAACAATCGAACCCCCCGGTCCATCCACGTCACAAAACAGGCTGCTACAAACAGCCCGACACACAGGACAATTCCTGCAAAATCGGCCTCCTTGTCATTCTGATAGTGGGACGCGAAGCCAGGGATTCGCCCAGCCATTCCAGTCAACAGCAAACCTAACGCCACGTAAATCAAATCCAAGGGCACGGTTAAGACGCTTCTAAAAATGTCTTTCGCCGCTTCCCGCGTCACGAACCGCACAACGAGCTTGACGATAAGAATTGTGAGAGGCAAAGCCACGACAACGTTGTGGATGTAGAACGCCATGATCGCATGTTCATATCCAGCGCTCGGTCCGGCATTCATAGACGCGCCAGAAGTATACCTGTGAACATGGTTCCTGCCTAATTGTCATGGGCTGGTGTCGCCATCATCGGCCTTGCCCCTCTCCTCATCCTCTTTTTGGTATTCCTTCTGGATTGGAATTGTTTTGGCTCAGCGTGAAATG
>PMXH01000598.1:0-5101 GCA_003165855.1 Acidobacteriaceae bacterium
TGCAACGGAGGCTCCGGCCTGCTGCGCGATCTCCCGGCCATCTGCCGCATCTTCGAAGCGGTCCGCGCTGCGGTGAAGATCCCCTTCACCGTCAAATTCCGCGCCGGATGGAATGACGAAGAAATCGTCTGCGTCGAACTGGCCCGCATGGCCGAATCCTGCGGACTGGCCGCAGTCGCCCTCCACGCCCGCACCCGCGAACAAGGCTACAGCGGCCAGGCCCGCTGGGAGTGGATCGCCGCGGTGAAGGATGCGGTGAAGATTCCGGTGATCGGCAATGGCGACATCCGAACGCCCGAGGATGCTTGCGCCATGGTCACGCAAACTGGCTGTGATGCGGTGATGATCGGGCGAACCGCGCCCTCGAATCCGTGGATCTTCCGGCAGATTCAGCAATATTGTGCGGGCATGGAACAGGAGACTTCAGCAGCTGACAAGCCCTATGACGAGCCCAGCGAAGCCGACCGCTACCAGATGATCCGCACTTATTTTCAGATGCTGATCGAAGAAGAACTCCCGGACGCCGTTGGCAAGATGAAGCAGTTCGCCTCGTGGTTTACCCACGGCGTGCCGGGAGGAGCCGCGTTGCGCAAGGCGATCTACGAGTCGAAGAGCGCGATGGAAATTCTGGGGAGGGTGGAGGAATTCTTCGAAGCAAGGTTGTGTGGCGCGGGCGTGCCTTCGACAGGCTCAAGGCAGGCCCTCGCCCGCGAAACGGCCACCGCAATCCCCGAAGCCTAACTCGCACTGAGTCCGCCGATCACGCAACCCTGCAGCCGAGCCTTGGAATATAATCGTGCCCACCCATGACCCTGACCTCCGGCACAAAACTCGGCCCCTACGAAATTCATTCGTCCATCGGCGCGGGCGGTATGGGAGAGGTGTACCGAGCCCGTGACGCGCGGCTCAACCGCGACGTCGCCATTAAGATTCTTCCAGAATCGTTCTCCGCGGATGCCGACCGCCTGCAGCGATTCGCGCTGGAATGCCGTGCTGCCGCGGCTCTCAACCACCCCAACATTCTTTCGATTTTCGATATCGGCGATGTTCAGGGCGCGCCCTATGTAGTTTCCGAGCTGCTGGAAGGGGAGACGCTGCGGGATCGCCTCCGCGATGGTCCTCTTTCGTCCCGTAAAGCCATCGACTACTCCCGGCAAATCGCCAGCGGCCTGGCTGCGGCGCACGAGAAAGGGATCGTCCATCGCGATCTGAAGCCCGGCAACATCNNATTCTCGACTTCGGCCTCGCCAAGCTGACCCGTCCCGAAGCCGATATTTCCGGCGACGCCCCCACGCAGCAAATCGCCACCGACGCCGGAACCGTCATGGGCACGGTCGGCTATATGGCGCCCGAGCAAGTGAGAGGCAAACCCGCCGACCCGCGTTCCGATATTTTTGCCTTTGGCGCGATTCTCTACGAAATGCTTTCCGGCAAACGCGCTTTCCACGGCGACTCGGCCGTCGATACCATGAGCGCCATTCTCAAAGAAGATCCCCCCGACCTCACCGAGACCAACGGGAAGGTCTCACCGGCGCTGGAGCG
Organism: Acidobacteriaceae bacterium; assembly: GCA_003165855.1. Taxonomy (GTDB): domain Bacteria; phylum Acidobacteriota; class Terriglobia; order Terriglobales; family Acidobacteriaceae; genus Sulfotelmatobacter. Next base: position 1,543 of record PMXH01000598.1, read on the forward strand.
GATCGTCCGCCATTGCCTGGAAAAAAATCCCGCCGAGCGATTTCAATCGGCGCGCGACCTGGCCTTCAACCTGGAAGCGCTCACCGACATTTCGACTTCGACCCGCGGCGGCGTGCGGGCTCTGCAGATGGAAGAAGAGCCGGCTAAGCGGCGCTGGTTGCTGCCCGTGCTCGGCGTCTTGCTGCTGCTTGCGTCGTGGGCGGGCGTTTATCGCTTTGCTCATCGCGGCGCGGCGGCGAATCCCACTTTCCACGAAATCACTTTCCGCAACGGCACCATCTGGGACGCACGTTTCGCCCCCGACGGGCAGACCATTATTTATGGCGCAACCTGGGAAGGCGCGCCGCAAGAAATTTTCTCGACGCGCTTCGACAGTTCCGATTCGCGCTCGGTCGGGCTGCCGCCGGCGCAGATTCTTTCCATCTCGTCCAAAGGCGAGATGGCAATCGCCCTGCATCCCACACCTTTTGCCCACTTCGTGCAATCGGGAACGCTGGCCCGGGTGGCGCTGGCTGGAGGCGCGCCCCGCGAGGTGGTCGACAATGTCCACTGGGCGGACTGGGCACCCGATGGCCAGTCGCTTGCCGTCATACGCCCGAGTGCGAATAATCTTTCGCATCTCGAATACCCAATCGGCAACGTAATCTATCAGCCGCGGAGCTGGGTAAGCCATGTGCGCTTCTCGCCCAGCGGGGAGTTTCTCGCCATCGCTGACCACGTCCCCGGCGGCGACGATGGCCGCATCGTGATCGTCGACACCCACGGAAACCGCAAAGCCAGTTCTTCTTTTTACACCAGTGTCCAAGGGTTAGCGTGGAGTCCCGATGGCAAGGAAGTCTGGTTTTCTGCGGTGCCGGGTGGGTCGGCACGCTCTATCTACGCGCTGGATTTTTCCGGCAAGGAGCGGCTCATCTATCGCGCCCCCGGCGGACTTACTCTGCACGACATTAGCCGTACGGGCTTGCTACTGCTGACCGCCGACAAGACCCGCTTGAGCATGTTCGCGCTGGCTCCGGGCGAGACCCGCGAGCGCAGCCTGACCTGGTTCGACTGGACGCTGCTTGGCGACCTCTCCGATGACGGGAAAACGCTGCTCTTCTCCGAGACTGGCGAAGCGACGGGTGGAAACTACAGCATCTTTCTGCGCAAGACCGATGGCTCGCCCGCCGTGCGTTTGGGCGACGGCGGCTTTGGCGCGCTTTCTCCCGATGGAAAATGGGCGGTAGCTGAGAGCGGCAGTCCGGCTAAGTTGACGCTTTTGCCGACGGGCGTGGGCGAGCCTCGGCAGCTTACCGACGACAAGGTCGATCACGCCCGGGCGGTTTGGACTCCCGACGGCAAATCGATTGTTTACATCCAGTCCGATCCTGGGCGCAGCCTCCGCAATTACATCATGGACGTGCAAGGCGGCGCTGCGCGCGCCATTACTCCCGAGGGCGTCGCCGGTTCCATCCTCACGTATGACGGCAAGTTCCTTCTTGCCTCGGACAACAAACGCCTGTACGCGCTCTATCCCATCGCCGGCGGCGATCCGCAGAAAGTGAATTTCACCATCGGGCCGGACGAAGTCCCCGTGCGCTTCCTGTCCGACGGCAAGAGCCTACTGACGCGCTCCCGCGGGATACCCGTGGATATTACTCGCATCGACCTCGCTACCGGTCGCCACGAGCCGTGGAAGCAAATCGTGCCTCCCGATCCCGCTGGCGCGCAACGAGCTCCCAGCTTGAAGTTCAGCGCGGATGGGAAGTCGTATGCTTACTCGCTGGGCAGAATGCTTTCGGATTTGTATGTGGTGGATGGGCTGAAGTAGGGGAGTGATAGATCTTCGAGTTTGTGACAGAGGAACAGCTACGCTCCCCGCGCCACCATCTTCCCCGCTTCATCCTTCTCCACGTAAGCCCACGCCAGCTTCGCATCGTGCGTGAAGACCGTCAGCCACTTTTCTGCAATCGCCTTCGCGTAGTACTGCTTTTTGCTCTCGATGGTCTGCAGAGGGTAGAGATCGAAGCCCATGCCCCAGGTGATGTCGATGTGAGCGGTGGTAGGGATCAGGTCGGAGATGTAGCAGGCGGTGCGGCCTCCGCTTTCGACGATTACGGCTTGCATGTGCGCGGTGTGGCCGGGGAAGGTTTTCACCGAAATGCCGGAAATAATTTCCTCGCCGCCTTTGAGCAGCATCATCTGGCCGCTTTCGACCAGCGGATCGTAGTTTTCGGGGAGGTAGCTGATAGCGTCGCGCTCGCTGGGTTTGCGCGCGTACTGCCACTCGCCCTCTGGTGCGTAGTATTTGGCTCGCGGAAAAGTCGCGACGATTTTGCCGCTTTTATCGCGCATGGTATTCCAGCCGCAGTGGTCGAAATGGAGATGCGTGTTGATGACGATGTCGATGTCTTCGGGTGCAATTCCACCGGCCGCAAGATTTGCCAGCAACTGCGCAGGCTGGCCGTAGAACTTGACCATGCGCTCGGAGAGCTTATTGCCCATGCCGGTTTCAACCAGCACGTTTTGCTTGCCGGTGCGCGGATGTTCCGTACGAATGAGCAGCGAGTTGAGTCCCGCCCGCACGTAGTTTCGTTCATCCGGGGCCGCTTTGCGCGACCACATGATCTTGGGGATCACGCCGAAAAACGCGCCGCCGTCGAGCGGGTAAGTGCCGTCGGAGAAAATGCTGAGTTCGAAGTCGCCGAGTGTGAGGCTGGGCATGAAGCTAGTGTGCCACAGCCGAAAAAACTACGGCCACGGATTTCCACGGATTCTCACAGATTCTCACGGATTTTCAATCTTTTTGATTTATCCGTGGGAATCCGTGTTGATCCGTGGCCTGGTCGGTTTTACCGTTTTGCCTTTGCCGTCTCTTTTTCGCCTACGCGCTTGCTGATCTCGAATTTCATCTTGCCAGTCTTCTTGTCGGCATCCACCACGATGTGATCGCCGTGCAGGATCTCTCCATCCAAAATCTTCAAAGCCAGCGGATCCTGAACCAGTTTTTGGATAGCTCGCTTCAGCGGACGCGCGCCGAAGTTGGCGTCATAGCCTGCAGTGAAGAGCAACTCTTTGGCAGCGTCAGTGAGTTCGATCGAGATCTTGCGGTCGGCGAGCAAGCGGCGCACGTCTTCCAGGCGCAGCTCGATGATCTTGACCAACTGCTCTTTGCCGAGCGGACTGAAGACGATGATGTCGTCAACGCGATTCAGAAACTCGGGCCGGAAGTGGCCGGACAGCGCATTCAATACTTGTTCGCTGGCCTTCTCAAACTCCTGGGGCGTCTGCACATGGTCGGCTTGCAGATAGCTGGAGCCGATGTTCGACGTCATAATCAAAATCGTGTTTTTGAAATCCACCACACGGCCTTTGCCGTCGGTGAGGCGGCCGTCGTCCATGATCTGCAGCAGGATGTTGAAGACATCGGGATGAGCCTTCTCGATCTCGTCGAAAAGCACAACGGCGTAAGGACGGCGGCGAACCTGTTCGGTGAGCTGTCCGCCTTCTTCGTAACCGACGTAGCCCGGAGGCGCGCCGATCAGACGGGAGACCGAGTGCTTCTCCATGTATTCGGACA
>PMXH01000598.1:5111-5266 GCA_003165855.1 Acidobacteriaceae bacterium
CCTTTGCCCGCGGGGCCGTCGATCTTGGCGCTGAGTTGTTTTAACTCTTCTTCCGCTTGCCGCAACAATCCGTAGCGGATTTCGGCGACGCGCTGCAGGTGGCCCTTACGTTCTTCGGCTTGCTCTTCGATCTTGAGCTTCTCGATTTTCTCTTT
>PMXH01000062.1 GCA_003165855.1 Acidobacteriaceae bacterium
CGACTCTTTCATTCGCTACATCTTGCCGGATTCGATGCCGACGGCCTTGCCTACTCCACCAGTTGTGGTGGTGCAAGCACGCTGCCTACGGCATCGGGTTGACGCTACGACACGTCACCCCCAAATGGGTGCTGCAGAGCAACTTTCGGTTAACGGGCGCGAACCTATTGAAAGCAGGGCAGCTAAAGAAAAAATCCCGCCACGAGGTTGCTGTACGGCAACCGCAGGTTAGCGCAGGCGAACTTGTTGATTCTGAAGCAGGGCTGCTAGTCTCGGCTTCTAAATCCCTTCAAGGAAGCCGGACATGGTAAAGCCTCCCCTCCGCACGAAATCCATCGGNNCCTGTGGCGGCGGGGGAGAAGGTGACGCCGGAGAAGTTCAACCAACTGCTGGACCAAATCGGCGAAATGAAACAGCAGCTTGCCGCCCAGTTGCAGCAGCAGGCGAGCGGGAAACCGCAGCCAGAAAAACCCAGCGGCGGGAAGCGGTGATCCCATTTTTTCCGCTGGGAGTGTACGGAGCGCGGGAGCCGGGTCAAGGGTCTGCGCTTCGCTCCGACCGCCGCGCGGCGCACCAAGAACGTGCGGGCTTGACCCGGCTCCCTCTCCGCTCCTGTGTTGCTTCCAGCTAGGAAAAAATGTGATTGAAAAATGGAAGTCAGGGCGCAGCGGCATCAGCGGTAGGCTTCGCGGCGGTGTTTTACGGCGGTGATGCGAAGGGCGTTTTCGTGTTCATGGAAGCGCACGCGGTAGTCGCCGATCCGCAGCCGGAACTCGGGCGGTTCGATGTTCTGGAGACGCTTCACGTCGCCTTCGCCGGTTTCCAGGTAGCGAGCCAGGGCGTGCAGGATGCGGAGAGCAGTGGGCTGATCGATCGCGCGGAGTTGAGCCTTGGCCTGATCGGTCCAGAGAACGTTCTTGTCCATGCTTACCGACCCGTCTTGTGAGGGTCGAGTGGAGTGCGGCCCATGCGCTCGAAATCTTCCGAGGTAAGGCCGAACTCGGCCAGCACTTTCTCGTGCGGAATGCCCTCGCCACGGTCGAGGGAGGCGCGCGCGGCGGCGATCTCGCGAGCTTCTTCCTCCGTGACCGGCTCATCATCCATGGGAGCATTGGCGAGACTGCGGGCCACCGGATCGGTCATCACTTCGAGCAGGTGAACGACGGCGGAAATCTGGGTGGGCGCCAGACGTTCGATCAGATCGTGGGCCTGCTGTTTTTCGTTCATGGAATCGTGTGTTGCCACAGAAAATCCTTTCCAACTATGTTCGCTCAGGAAGTCGATGACGACCAGCGGCGAGCTTCTTGCTGCAAGATCATGCTGTCGAGGACCTGCTTTACAACTTTCTTGGCTTCAGGATCAAAACGAGAGACCGCTTCAAACTGCAAACGCAGGTCCTCGTCGGGACCGCGTTCATTCTTCCCGAAGAGCAGGTAATCCGAAGTGACGTGAAGGGCCTGCGCCAATCTCTTGATGACATCGAGAGTGGGTTGTGAAGCGCCGCTTTCATAACGCTTCAACTGGGTGAGCGCACAGCGCACCGTTTCCGCAAGAGCCTGCTGGGTAAGATTCCGTTCCTTCCGCACCGTGACCAGGCGCTCAGGGAACCCTTCAGCGTGTCCATTGTTCGCGATCTTCTGCTGACGTTTCATGTCGTCAGCATAGGAATAGAGATTTAACCCGTTGACCATGATAGTCGCTATATGATACTACAAATATCACATAAGAGGTACTTGACAGGATTTTAGAAGAACACCGGAAACGACCCCGGAAAGGAACATAGATGGCCCGACTTCCAGACGAGGTGGTGGAACGGATCAAGCGGGAAATCTCAGTCCAACGTCTGGCGGAGGCGCGCGGCATCCAGCTGCGGCGCAGCGGCAAGGAACTGATCGGGCTGTGCCCGTTTCACAAGGACACCAATCCGAGTTTGAACATCGACCCGGTGAAAAATGTTTGGCAGTGCAAAGGCGCGTGCGGCAAGAGCGGTTCGGTGATCGACTGGGTGATGCTGGCCGAGGGCATCAGCGTGCGCCATGCGCTGGAGTTGCTGTGCCGGGACTATCTTCCTTCCGCTGCCAACGCCACGGAACCGCCGCCGCGAAAATCCACGACGGTGAAACTGCCGCCGCTCATCGAACATACGGCCAACGACAAGCGATTGCTGGAAGCTGTGGTGGAGCATTATCACGAGACGCTGAAGATGTCGCCCGAAGCGCAGCAGTATCTCGTAAAACGCGGCCTGCAATCGTCGGAGATGGTCGAGCAGTTCCGGCTGGGCTTTGCCAATCGCACACTGGGTTACCGAATGCCCGAGAAGAACCGCAGCGCGGGCGCAGAGCAGCGCGGACGGTTGCAGCAACTCGGTGTGCTGCGCGAGAACGGACGCGAACACTTGCGTGGTTCCATCGTGATCCCGATCTTCAACCGGGAAGGCGAAGTGGTGCAGATGTACGGGCGCAAGATCGCGCCGCGCCACCTGTTGCGCGAGGACACAGCAGAACACCTGTACCTGCCCGGCCCGCACCGGGGCGTGTGGAACGAGGCGGCGCTGATCGCCTCGAAGGAAATCATTCTCTGCGAAGCGCTGATCGATGCGCTGACGTTCTGGTGCGCGGGCTATCGGCACGTGACCAGCAGCTATGGCGTGAACGGATTTACCGACGAGATCAAAGCGGCGTTCCGGAAGCATGGCACGAAGAGAATTTACATCGCCTACGACCGCGACGACGCGGGCGAACGCGCCGCCCTGAAACACGCCGAAGAACTGATCGGGATGGGCATCGAGTGTTTCCGCGTGCAGTTTCCGCGCGGCCAGGACGCCAACGAGTTCGCGATGAAGCAGCAGCCTGCTGCGCACTGGCTGGGCATGTATCTGCAGCGCGCGGCATGGCTGGGCAAAGGCCAACGGCCCACCGTGGCGGTGATCGAGCCGCAGCCGGTGAAGCCGCAAGCGCAGACCGAGGAGGAAACCATCGAACCCGCAGCCAAAGAAGAAATCCCGGAGCCAGCGACGCCGCCGGCGGAAGAAAAAATTCCCGAGTCCGTTCCTCCCGTAGCTGCTAAAGCTGAAGAAGCAACCACGGCAGCTAAAGAAAAAATCTCTGAATCAAACACAACCACAGTGAGCGAGGAACCCGTTTCTTCTTTAGCCACACCACTGCCGATAGCGCCGCTCCCGACTGGGACCGTGGTGCCTGCCAGAGATGTGCGCATCGAAGTCTCGGGCGAGACGGTGTACGTGACGATGGGAGAGCGGCGCTATCGCATCGTGGACCTGGGGAAGAACACGGCTCCCGGCGTGCTGCACGTGAATGTGATGGTGACGAGCACCAGCACGCGTGGGGAAACACGCTTGCACGTGGACCGATTCGATCTGTACGGCGCACGTCCGCGCTCGCTGTTTGCCAAACAGGCAGCGAAAGAACTAGGCCACAAGGAAGAGAGCATCGAGCGCGACTTGGCGCGGTTGATCCTGGAGCTGGAGGACCTGCAACGCGAGTGGCTGGAAAAGACGCTGACGCCGCAGGAAGAAAAACTCGAGATGACGGCCGAGGAGAAATCGGCCGCGATGGGACTGCTGCGCGATCCGCGCCTGCTGGAGCGAGTGCTGGAGGACTTCGAGAAGTGCGGCGTGGTGGGCGAGGAGACCAATAAAAAAATCGGCTACCTGGCCGCGGTGTCGCGGTTGCTCGAAAAGCCGCTGGCCATCGTGGTGCAGTCGGCATCTTCGGCGGGCAAGAGTTCGTTGATGGAAGCGGTGCTCGACTTCGTGCCGGAAGAGCAACGCGAGAACTACACGGCCATGACCGGGCAAGCGCTGTTCTACATGGGACAAAAAAATCTCAAGCATAAGATCCTCGCCATCTCGGAACAGCAGGGAGCCGACCGTGCCAGTTATCCGCTGAAACTGTTGCAATCGGAAGGCGTGCTGAAGATCGCCTCGACCGGCAAAGACCCGGTGAGCGGCAAGCTGGTGACACACGATTACGAAGTCGAAGGCCCAGTGATGCTGTTTCTGACCACCACGGCCCAGGACGTGGACGAGGAACTGATGAACCGCGCGATTGCGCTGACGGTGAACGAGGACCGGGAGCAGACGCGTGCAATCCACCGGCGGCAGCGCGAGGCGCGCACCATCGAAGGGCATCTGTTGCGGCGCAAGCGAGTGAAACTCATCAGCCTGCATCGCAACGCGCAGCGTCTCTTGCGCCCGATCACTGTGGTGAACAACCACGATGTGGGCGAGTTTCCCGATCACATGATGCGAGCACGGCGCGACCACAACAAACTGCTGACGCTGATCGAAGCCATCGCACTCTTGCACCAGCACCAGCGGGAAATCAAAACGTTTGCCGATGACGGCGAGACGCTGGAATACATCGAGGCCACCGAAGCCGACGTGAAACTGGCGCAGGTACTCGCCGACCAGGTAGGACTCAAGCCGTCGCTCGACGAACTGCGCCCGCAGACGCGCAAGCTGCTCGCGCTGATCAACGAGATGGTGAAGGCCGAGTGCGAGCACTCCGAGATCGCAGCGAGCCAGTATCGTTTCACGCGGCGCACGGTGCGCGAGTACACCAAGTGGGGTGACACACAGTTGCGGCAACATCTGAAGCGCCTGGAAGAGATGGAATATCTCGTGATGCGGCGCGGCGGCAACCAAGGCCAGTTGGTGGTCTATCAACTGCCGACCTCAGAGGAGGAAGCGAATCATAGCTCTAACTTCGCGGGGTCAGAGGGCAACTTCGCGGGGGTAAATGACGACTTCGCGGGTGGGGTGCGGGCACTTCACGGCCCCGAAAAAAATGGCGCATCGCCAACACTCGAAATGGTTTCGGCTTCCACTTCGCGGCTTCGCGGAAATGCATATAGGGGGTCCGAGGCCGCAGGTGTCCCGCAGCATGCAATCGTAGCCGAAGGTAAACCGAACGGCCACGGTCTGACGCGACGCGCGGGAGTGAGGTAATGGCCCGCGTCAGCAAACGTCGTCATCCGCACCTGGAGCCGCACTCGCCGCTAGGCCGCTTGATGGAAGAGCACCTGGAGTGGCTGCTGATTAACAACTACTCGGAGGACACAGCCGATCACGCGCGTTGGGCTATCGCCGACTTCATCCGCTGGGCCGAGTTGCGCGGCTTGCAGCATCCCATGGAGGTGACGCGCCCGATCCTCGAAAGCTACCAGCGATATCTCTACTACTACCGCAAAGGCGACGGGCAGCCGCTCACGTTCCGCACGCAGCACTCGCGGCTGACGCCAGTACGCCGCTGGTTTCGTTGGCTGGTGCGCAACAATCACATCCTGCACAACCCGGCTTCTGATCTCGACCTGCCGCGCATGGAGAAGCGCCTGCCGAAGACGATCCTCAGCGCCGATGAAGTGGAGCACGTCATGGTCGTGCCGGACATCAAAACGCCGGTTGGTTTGCGCGACCGCGCCATGCTCGAAACCTTCTACTCAAGCGGGGTGCGGCGCAGCGAACTGATCCGCCTCAAACTGTACGACCTGGACCGCGAGCGCGCTACGCTGACGGTGCGCCAGGGCAAGGGCAAAAAAGATCGCATGATCCCGATCGGCGAGCGGGCGCTGGCCTGGGTGGAGAAATATCTGCGCGAAGCGCGTCCGCAGTTAGCCCTAGAGCCGGACGACGCGACGTTGTTCCTGACGCAGTACGGAGAGCCGTTTCATCCTGACGCGATGAGTTATCTGGCACGTGACTATATCGCGCAAGCGAACCTGGGAAAATCCGGTTCCTGCCACACGTTCCGCCACACTATGGCAACACTGATGCTCGAAGGCGGAGCCGATATCCGCTACATCCAGCAGATGCTCGGACACGCCGAACTCTCGACCACGGAAATCTATACGCACGTGGCGATCCGCAAGCTGCAACAAATCCACGCGGCCACGCATCCCGGAGCAAAACTCGAACACAGGAAATCGGCAGTCACGAATGATGCCAACGGCCACAGCGACGACGAGAGGGCTGCACTGCTGGCCGCGCTCGAAGCGGAAACTGAAGACGAGTAGCACGGGCCTGTAGTACCTCTCCCTGAGTCCCCAAAGTCACTTCTATGCGCTTGCCTTGCTGACTACAATCAGCAGTGATGCTGCCCGCAGCTGAAGAACGAACCCCGGCTCTCACGAGTGGTGAGGAGACTTTTTCCTTAGCTGCCGGTGTTGCTCTTGCTGCGCTCGAAACGCACCAGGGCCCACACGCGGCTCAGGGCAAAAAACCGCATCAGGGGATTTTTTCTAAAAATCGTGCACTTCGCGTCGGCGAAATCTGGGTTAAGTACTCGGGAACGCATCAGGATAGAAAGTGCTCGTGGTGGAAAACCGTGGTAGGGTCAGCATTAGACGCAAACGGCAATACCCTCTC
>PMXH01000526.1:0-6093 GCA_003165855.1 Acidobacteriaceae bacterium
CCGATATGAAATTGTTTATTGATGCGAATCAGGTGCGACTCGTAAAAGACAAGACGGACGTCATAACAATTCCCGCTTCGGCTGTTACGGAGATCAGCTACGGCCAGGATGTCCACCGGAGGGTTGGGGCAGCGATCGGACTTGCGGTGGTCTCCTTCGGGATCGGCGCACTCATGGCTCTTACCAAATCAAAGAAGCATTTTGTAGGTTTGACATGGGTCGATGGCGATAAGAAGGGCGGTTTCGCCATGCAATGTGACAAGAATGATTATCGAGGAGTGTTGGCCGGACTCGAGGGCATTACCGGCAAGAAGGCTGTGGACTCCGACGCCATGACAGTGAAGAACTGAATCGCCCTGACGGGCTCGAGTCAAGGCACTCCATTTAGCTCGCCTGTTGTGATCCTGGTCCTTGCAATTCTGCCTGGAATCGGCATAATTACGAGTTTCCTTCCCCCCGGGAGGCTTCATGCCGTTTCTCATTCGGTCGATACGCTCCGCCGTAGTGTGTCTGGCGGGGACGCTGGCATTGATCACAACCTTTTTCTTCTTGGGAATGATCGCGTTCTGGCTGGCGGCTACGCCGGTGGCGGCGCAGAATGCTCAGCCGTCAGGGCCTAACTCCGACCCGACCTATCAGGCGCTGCGCAATCTCACGCTGAGCGGCGAAGCGGTGAGCGTGAGCAATTTGGATCTGAAGCGGGATGCGGGAACTTTTCATCTGCGTTCTGGGACGGTGTGCTTTACGGCGCCGGTACAAGGCAAAGTGACTGGGGCGGTGTTTGTGGGCGACGGCAACTTCGTGATTGCGCCTCCGCCTTCTGAACTGGGCGTGCTGAAGTTGTTGACCAAGGAAAACGAGTTCAGCGAAAACTTCAGCCACATGGTGTTGCGCTTTACCGATTCCACCTACGACGAAATCAAGAAAACAGGCACCGCCGGCTCGGGAGGCTGCGACGGCGGCTTGCTCAAAGACAGCCAGAACGCGATGCGTCATGGGCTCACGCTGAAGCACAACCTGGAGGCCCGCATTCTGCAGGATGTCCTCAGCTCCGAGCCGGGCGGACTGTTTGTGGCGTTCGTGCACGGCAAGCGCTACAACGACAAGGAGATTTTCGTAGTAGATCCGCGTGGTGCGCCGTACGTCATGGGAGACGAAGTGGGATTGATGACCTATGACGAGAATAAGTGCGGTGTTTGGGCTGGCTTCAATCTTTCTGGACGGCACAAAAGAGGCGGGCCCATCCGCATTGAACATCAGCAACTGGAAACCACCCTGGAGAAGAACGCCAACTTGGGCGGGAAGGCGACGACGACGTTGGTGTCGCAGATCAATGGCTTGCGGGTTGTGCCATTCGACCTGTTCCATACGTTGCGGGTGCAGAGCGTGACGGCCGATGGGCAAGCGCTGTCATTTATCCAGGAGGACAAGAATAGCGATGCGGACTTTGCCGTGATTTTGCCGAAGCCTTTGGCGGCGGGCGAGAAATACACGATCACGACCGTCTATGGCGGAAAAGAAGCGGTGAGCAACGAAGGCGGGGGCAATTACTTTCCTTTGTCGCGCGAGAACTGGTATCCGAATAATACGGGCGCTGCTTTCGGAGAATATGCGACGTACGACATGACGTTTCGCATTCCCAAAGGAATGAAGATGGCGGCCACGGGGGCGCTGGTGAGTGAAAGCAACGACGGCGGACAGAACGTGACCGTATGGAAGAGCGAAGCTCCGCAGACGGTTGCGGGATTTAACTTTGGCCGATTCAAAATGGAGGAAGTCAAACTGACCAAGCCCGAATACCTGGTGCAGTCGCTGGCCAACGAGGAACCGCCGAACTGGGTGCAAAACCTGCAACGGGCGAGCAGCGGGGACGCGCTGCCGACAATGGGCTCTCACATGGGAGCGGGTGTTTCCCTGGGCACGATGGACACGAGGTTGCTGAACAAAAAGGCGCTGGCCGAAGGAGAGTTGGCGGTGGAAATTTATACGGACTACTTCGGGCCGTCTTTGTTTAAGCATTTGCAAATCACGCAGCAAACGGCTTGTAGTTTCGGGCAATCCTGGCCGGAACTGGTGTGGATTCCCATTTGCTATTACTTCGATACCACGGTGCGCCACGAACTAGGAATGGATTTTGGCGACCGTGGATATTGGAAGGTGGTTACGCCGCATGAGGTGGCGCACCAATGGTGGGGGCATACCGTAGGGTTCAGTTCGTACCGCGATCAGTGGATGAGCGAGGGTTTCGCCGATATGTCGGCCTCGATCTATTTGTTCAACATCGAGAAGAGCCCGCAGAAATTTATCGCCTTCTGGAACGATGAGCGGGAACTGCTGCTGGAACGCAATGCCGAAGGCTTTCGGGCGATTGACGCCGGGCCGGTAACCATGGGATACCGCATGAGCAACTCCCGGACAGGTTTTGACTTGACGAGGCGGCTGATCTATCCCAAGGGCGCATACATCCTGCACATGATGCGGATGATGATGTGGGACCGCAAGACGGGGGATCAGCACTTCAAAGAGGCCATGCACGATTTCGTGACCACCTATAGCGGCCGCTCTGCCACCACCGAGGATTTCAAGGCCACGATGGAGAAACACATGAACCGTGATATGGACATGGAAGGAAACCAGAAGATGGACTGGTTCTTCAATGAATACGTCTATGGCACGCAGTTGCCAACGTACAAACTTGACTACTCCTTCGATGCCGGAGCGGATGGAGACATGGTCTTCAGCTTCAAAGTGACCCAGTCGAAGGTGAATGAGGAGTTCCGCATGCCGGTGCCGGTTTACCTGGAACTCGCAGATGGGGGCATCGCCTTTGTAGGACGCGCCAGGCTGATAGGGGACTCTTCGATGGAGCAGAAAATTCCGCTGAAGGGTTTGAAGGCGAAGCCGAAGCGGGCGATGCTCAGCTATTACGACGACGTGCTGGCTTCACCCAATTAAAACCAAAAAGACAAGGGAGCACGATGTGTGCTCCCTGTTGATTCTTTCGGTTGTGCTGCGGTTACTTGCTGGAACCATCTGCCTGCATGCTGTTCGAAGCGTCGCCCAGCTCGATGGCGATTTTCTTTCCCTGGAATCGGACGCCGGCCAGTGTATTGGGTCCGCTATCACTTTTCCGCGTGACAGCAGCATCGTTGTTGGCCGGGCTTTGAAGTTCAACTACGTGCGCCGGCACTTTTGCCACTATGTTCTTACCTTGCAGGATGCTGAGTTCCACGTTGGGGCCGGCGCCTTCCCACTGAACTTTGTAGTCTCCTGCCTTTAAGGTTGTTCCGTTGACCGTCACCGGATTGCTCAGTTGCAAACTGCCTTTTGTTGCCGCCAAGGCGCTCGAAGCCAATAGCAAAGCCAATCCCAGAACCAAACTCTGCGAAACTGTCGCGAACTTCATGACTGCTCCTTGATTTCTTTCCCGAAATCACGTCGGGAAACGGTTGGGGCGGCCCGGTTCACGACTTCCGCGAGAAAACCTTGGTGTTTTGCCGCGAATCGCCTACAATTCAGCCGCTGGGGTTCAGCCGACAAGCCGCAAGGCTAGTCGGGCTGTGCACGGGGGTTTTCTCACTTGGGCCGCCAAACCGAATGTGAGAAAATCCCCTAACCCCACAAAGAATCTTGAGTGATACACGAGCAACGCGGGACCTCATCCCAGGCTGTTCGCTTTCTTCAATTAGGTTACGTACCTACCGCCGGAAAAGTTCCCTCGTTCCTGCAACTGCCGTCACGCCTCTTTTGACGAAAAGGGTTCGCCTCCGTTAGCAGGACATGGCGGTATTCCTTTTCAGGACAGAGGGCGAGTGTCTTGTCTGGCCGAACCTGTCTGGTCGAACCTGTCCGGTCGAACAAGATATTTGAGCCGCTTGCGAGGCGCTCAGGGGTGGGCACTGATTGAGGTGTAATTTCAGATCCGGGATGGACGGGCAGCAATCGGCGGCAAACTCCAGAACCCGTTAGTCGGCATCGCCGTGCTGACGATTGACTGACCAGATGCTGGCCTGGTCTTTCTCGAACGGGTAGACATGCACCATCCAGTTGAAGATCACGGGATGAAAAGTTCCGCCGGCGGCATCGCAGGCTTCCTGAGCGGTGATCGATCCTCTTAAGCCGAACTGCGGATGCGGCGCCAGTAGTTCCTTGCGGCGATCGGGAGGCGGGGCGCAGAAATTCACGTGCTCGTGCCATTGCGCGACGCTGAGTGGCACGCGCTCGTCCAGTTGATCCTCACCGAGGCTCTTGGGCGCGGTGTACATTACGCCGATCAGTTTGTAGTCCTCGCCATGCTTTTCGTAGAGCAGTGACGTGGGGTGCTCGGGATTGAAACGAAAGCGGGCTTCCATGGCGTAGCCGTAGTTGGTGAAGTGATACATCTTCTGGGGAATTTCAGGATGGAAAATCTTGTAGCCTTCGGCCAGCGCGGTACGGTAGTCGAGATATTTTTCTGAGGCTTTGCGGGCGGAATCGACGATGTCTTTGGCGCGTGCGGCGTCGCCCGGCTTGGCTGGACGCAGGGCCGTCATCTTCATGTGCGGGCCCATGTCCATGTGGCCTTCCATCGAGCGCATGGCGTGGGCGCTGGCGTCGCTGTCCTTGTCGGCGTCTCTATCCGCGTCTTTTTCTGCACTCATGGGCATGTGCATGTTTGACATGTCGTGACCCGACATGTCCATGCCGGGCATGCTCTGGCTGCTGGGCGGCGCGCTATTATCAGCAGGTTGCTGCTGCCCCCAAGCTATGCTGGCAAACAGGAAAAGCGAAGTCAGAACAACGATTCGGTCGCGCATGAGAAGCCCCCACGTTTCAGTTGATATTAACCCTGCCGCAACGAAATTGTTTCCGCAAGAGAACTCTGGTTAGCGCGGATTACAGTGGTAACTCTCGATCTGCCACAAATATCTTCTCAAGGGTTGGGCGCTGGATTCAGACGCCAGATTCCGGCGTTCAAGTATGCCGCATAGGTGACCCAGGCGAGGTAGGGAACGAGGAGCGCGCCGGACAACGTGGAGATGCACCAGAACTGAAGGACAGTCGCCAGAATCGCGGTCCAGAGCAGGATGATCTCGATGAAGGCCAAGCCAGGCGAGCGCATGCCAAAGAAGATCACGGACCATGCCGCATTCAAGACGAGTTGAATCAGAAAAATCGTAATCGCCGACGAGGCTCCGGTCCAGCCATCCCCAACTCGCCATACATTCCAGGCAGCGATTGCCATCAGGAAATAAAGCGCAGTCCAGACCGGGCCGAAATACGCAGCGGGAGGGTTCCCAGCGGGCTTGCGAAGCGTGAGATACCAGGTACGAACGGAACGCGCTGTAAACGCAGAGCCGATTCCCGCAGCGGAGAATGTGAGCGCGAAAAACGCAGCCAGCGCGATGAGCAAGTTTCTGGACAAGCCACATCCCTCGGTCGATGTGCTTCGAAAGTCGGCGTTTCGAACAGTCTTCTTTTCGAAAGTCTTGGATGCCGGGACCGGACGGATGGTCGCTTTTGCTTTAAGAGTTTGTTATGGCACGGGCTCGGAAACGTGTTCGTGAACGATGAGCCACTTGCCGTCCTGATTGTCGAGAACCACGGTCCAGCGAAAGTTGCCCATCTCGACTTTGCCAGCCTTGGTGGTCATCTCTTCCTTCACGGTTGCGGTGGCCCAGACTAAATCTCCGTGGGGATGGATGGCGGCGTCGTCGTTCAGCGTGAACTTTGCGCTTTTATAGCCGGAGAGTTCACCCTTCACTCCGTTTTCGTATTCTTGCCAGCTACCGTATTTCAAAGGGGCGATGTCGAAGAAGGTGTGCGGGCCGCTGGCATAGAACTTGGCTACGTTG
Organism: Acidobacteriaceae bacterium; assembly: GCA_003165855.1. Lineage (GTDB taxonomy): Bacteria > Acidobacteriota > Terriglobia > Terriglobales > Acidobacteriaceae > Sulfotelmatobacter. Next base: position 5,835 of record PMXH01000526.1, read on the forward strand.
GCGGTGTCGAGAGTGGACCAGCCATCCCAGATCTTCTGAAGGTAGGCTTTGTCGGGAGCGGGCGGAGCAGATTTTCTGGCGGCCGACTGTGCGAGACCGGACAGCGTAAGGCCGAGCAGGCATAGGGAAATGGTGAAAAGGCGCTTCATGCTTGGGGTTCTCCTTGGGTTTCATCTTAAGGGTCTCATCCGAGATTCGGCGGAATTCTCGCACACGGAGCGGCGATTCGCAAAGCGCGCATTGACCGATTTCCACAGCA
>PMXH01000526.1:6136-6297 GCA_003165855.1 Acidobacteriaceae bacterium
GCGCCCGGGGATGTGATTCGAGTGGAGAAGCAGGCGATGGGCACCGACGGCCTGGTGGAATTCCCCGAGGTGTTGGCAGTGTCGGGTGGAGACGGGCAGATCGGCAAGCCGAAGTCGGAAGCGCGCGCGGTGGGGCAATTGGTAGAAGAAGGACGCGGCGC
>PMXH01000475.1 GCA_003165855.1 Acidobacteriaceae bacterium
GATGCCTTGTTCGTGGGAGGGAATGACTACCCCGTCGAAAAAGTAGGCGTGGATTCTATCCCGGTCAAGGGTCCCGATGAGACGAAGCGAGTTATACAAACAATCATCGCTTGCTTAGCGGATCGCGATCAGGCGGCGTGAATTTTTGAGGGGATTGATGAGTGGATTTAAGTTACAGCGCCTAGGAATGTTGATGGAGCCGCAGCCGGGAAATCTTCAGGAGGTCGAAGGCGTCCTGAATCCGGCCGCCGATCGCGGCCCGGACGGTGAACTTTACCTGTTCCCGCGCCTGGTTGCGCGGGGAAATTACTCGCGCATCGCCTCCGCCGATTTTTGAGCCGCTCCCACGGCGATACTGGAGCGGACAGCCGATGATGCGAATTAGACAAGCCGAGGGGCAAGCCCAGACAAAAGCCGCGATATCGCAATCTCCAATCCCAGCGGCGAAACCTGAGGGTCACAAGGATACGGGCCATACGGCCGGGGTCCAGCCGTGGTGTCGCTTTTCTTACGGTATAAGAAGAGAGGCAAGGCCAACTAGTGAAGAAACGCGGAGCACCACTCAGGCCGGGATAGCAGTCGGAAGCGTTGAGAGCGTTGAGAGCGCTGTTTTCGGCACTTAAGCTTGTGCCTGTTTGGTACCTTTTTGTGCCTACGCCGGGATGACCTATTTCTGTAAGTGCTTGATTTGAATTGGCGGGGACGACGAGACTCGAACTCGCGACCTCTGCCGTGACAGAGTCGCTGGCCGACGTAACCTATTGGAACTTAACGGTACTGACAGCCCGTTCTTAATCCTCTAAGGGAACTCAAGGGAACTCTTTGGCCGGCTTATTGGACCCAGATCGGACCCAAATTGGCCGATCCGGAATGAAGCCACCGCCCTTGGCGCTTATGGGCCCATCAACATAAACATCAGCATTTCATCTGAACGCCTTAACGTCGCCGAGAAGCCAAGAACGACACAGCGTCATTTGGAAAGACGTAAGCGTCCGCCCGAGACCGCGGGCCGTCCGCTTTCATGCGAAAGAGACGATTGTGAGCGATTTTGCGATTCTGCGACAATCGACCCATCCTCAGGTCCAACTAGAGGTGATGGAGCCATCACACGGTCGCACGCAAAAGTGTTCTCGGTTTGTGGAGAAGCCTATGTGGACAGCCGTTTTCGGCTGTCCAGTCGAGTGAAGGTCGCCCGGCCTTTTCGTCAGAGCCGCAAACTGACACACCACCGCTCCCTGTGGATATCTTCCCATCATTTCATTTGACCATCCCCGACCTTTAATTTAAGTTGGCGGCTCCTTCCTCCAAACCTGCGCACAAGGAGATACGAATGTCACTTACTCACCGCTTCGCGACTGAGTACTCGACCAACCCCAAATCCAAAACCAGAATCATCACCAACTTGCTGCTCGCTTCCACGCTAGCCGTGATTGCCTGCCTTCTGATCGCAACCCCAACCGCAGCCCACGCCCAAGGATCCCTGCAGATCGGTCTCCTCACCACCACGAACACTTTTGGGCCTTGCCTTCCTCCTAACTTAACCTGCAACTGCCCCCCTGGGCAGGGCTGGTACACCTACGGCACGACCTCTATGACATGCGAGGCAGCGGTGATGACCTGTCCAAACACTGCCCCACTCAACCTGACTTTCGGCTACCTAAATCCCGTAGGAGTGTTGACTAACCTAACGTACGCGAACGGCGTCATCGTTTACCTCACCGGAGACGCTGGGACCGCCCCGGGCAACAACGATTACCTCAACTACTACTTCCAGCAAGGCTACATGGTCGTGTCGATAAAATGGGCGGACGATTGGGAGAGTGCTTTCGACCCCTTTCCGCCACAGCAAGTGGCAAGCATCCAGAACGCTGCCTGCCGTCCCGCGACCTTTCTGCACTATATCTACACCACCCTCTTTCCGAGTGTCTTACAGAACTATGCGAAGGCAGGGTTTTGCGCACAAGGGCAAAGCGCGGGCTCGGGAGCGGTGGCCTACGCGATGGCGTACTACGGCGCAGGAAACTGGCTTGACCATGTCGAACTGATGGCCGGTCCCCAGTTCAGCGATGTGGACCAGGGCTGCACGTGGCCGAGCGTCAATCCAGTGACCGTATGCGGTCTAACCAACTGCAATGGAGTGCAGTGCGGCTGTCAACTCGGCGGCGGCCCAACCTGGACTCTGCTCCCCACCTATCTGCCGGGCGCGAACTACAGCGTGGGGAACTGGACAAGTGACGCTTCCTGCGCGAACTCAAACAACTCAGGAGGGACGTCGACGACGTCGGAACAGGCGTGGCTAAAACAGAGCCTTGTCGACCAACCCTCCGTAAGTGGCGGAGCGACTCCCACCTTCAACTACCCTGCCACGGGGATGTCGGGGTGGCTATGCCGCAGCGTACTGAACACCCAATACACTACCTACAATTGTGCCGCCAACAACAACAATAACTTTAACATCTGCCCAAATAATTCCAGTCCCCAAGGGCAGATCTTCTACGCGAACATTGGGCCCAACAACGCACCACCGAGTTACAATGTATACGCGGTAGACGAATGCGTTGACGCAGAGGGCGTCACAGGCGGGCTCGTCCCAGGGTACTCTCCCGCGCCCGGGTCACAAGGCTACTACGCGATCCAGTGGGATATGGCCGGANNTCACGTCGGGATGGCGAACTCGCTACACGAGGACGCCGTCCCGGCGCGCGGCGACCCAGCGTCAGCTCCCGGTTCCCAAAAGGGCGACGGGCGCTGGGCTCGTCGTGCCCACCGCCTCGATAGAAAGGGTCGCGCTCCGCGTCCCGGCCTTGGTAGGCGCGAACGTCACGTTCACGGTGCAGCTGGCGCCCTGCGAGATCGAACGCCCGGTGCAGTTATCGGTCTCCGTGAAATCTCTGTAATCTCGACCACCAACGCTAACGCCGCTGAACTGCATCGCCGCGCTTCCTTCATTGGTGACCGTCACCGTTTGCGGGGTGCTCTTGGTGCCCACTTTCTGGCTGGCGAACGTCAGAGTCTTGGGCGAAACCTTCGCCAACGTCGCGGTTCCCGTAAGTTCGATAAATTGCGGCTTCGACGACGCGCTGTCCTTGAGTGTAATCAAGCCTGTTTGCACGCCGGCAGAAGTCGGCTGAAACACAGCGCTGATCGTGCACTTCGCTCCCGCCGCCACCGAATGTCCGCACGTGCTGCTGATCTTGAATTTCCCCGATACCTTCATCGAACTGACCGTGAGCGCGGTAGTTCCGTTGTTAGTGAGGGTTACCTTCTGCGGAGCGCTGGACGCATTGACGACCTGCAGCGGAAAAGCCAACGGCGCGCTCGGCGAAAAACCCGCCACCCCGGTATTGAGCACAGAAACTACTCCAAACATCACAATGTCAGGCAAGTGGTCACCATTCAAATCCGCTATCGTCGGCATCCCCGCGTCTCCCGAGCCGAAGAATTGCGCCGGCTGGAGCGTGCCATCGCCGTTCCCCCAAAATATGTCGACGCCTCCGGCGGCTCTCGGATTGTCATTCTGGCTGCTAGGAATCACGACATCCAGCTTTCCATCTAGGTTCATATCGCTGACAACCAGCCAGCTACCTCCAATCCCGGTCGTGTCGTAGAGCACGGCCGGTTGGAAGCTGCCGTCCCCGTTGCCCAGCAAGACCGCGATGTGGTACCCGTCGTAGCTCAAAATGGCGTCCATATTCCCGTCACCATTCAGGTCGCCCGCCGCCACAGAGAGGACAGACTCGACCGGATAGGTCAGAGAGTTTTGCAGTGTCCCGTCGCCGTTGCCCAGCAACACTCCGATATCGTAGGTCGAACCAAACGAACCACTCACCAGCACATCGAGCTTGTGGTCGTTGTTAAAGTCGGCCAGCGCCAGCCATTGGGCGTCGGAGGGGAAGGAGTTGTTGTCGCTCGGCGGCTGGAACGTCCCATCTCCATTGCCCAGCAGCACACTGATATACGGCGGATCGATGATCGCCAGGTCCGGAATCTTATCGTTATTAAAGTCGCCTACGGTCACGAAGTAGGAACCGTCTGTAGTATTCGAATCGATCGGCGCCTGAAACGTCCCGTCCCCATTGCCTAGGTAGACGCTCACCGTGCTGGGATCAAGATTCGCCACCACGAGGTCCAGATTCCCGTCGCCATTGAAGTCGGCGACCGCCAGGGTGTAGCAGAGCTGCGTGGCGTAAGAGACCGGCGTCTGAAACGTCCCGTCCCCATTGCCCAGGGCCACAGCAAACCCATTGCCGGTAATCATCACAACGTCGGGCTTGCCGTCATTATTGAAGTCGCCCGTCGCGATGGAAAACGACCCCTGAGGGAATGTCGTCGTCCCCCGCGTCTCAAACTGCCCCCAAGCCGGGACACCTGCCCCGGCAAGGCAAAACAAAGCGGCAAGAGCGCAGAACGCGCGCCGAAACGAAAAGCAAGAAATCCAGCTCATGGCCAGCCTTACCTCATGGTTATTTGCTGCAGACGGGGGACTCAACTAGCGGCATAGCCTACCACGACTCCCAAACCCCTCCAAGTGGCCTTTCTTCCCCGCGTGGCGCCCTGCACGCCCCGCGACACCCACCCCCGCTCGGTGGTATCTTTTTAGCCTTACTAGAAATCCGTAAGGTTGGAGGAATCAAAGTCATGGCTCAGGTAAAGATCACAGTCCGTCCTAATGGCCCTTTCCGCGTGGAAGCGCCCGAAGGTTCGGTTGAACTCGTCGACGCCAACGGAACCGCGTACGACCTCACCGGCAAACCAGCGTTCTCTCTCTGCCGCTGCGGCGGCTCGGTCAACAAACCTTTTTGCGACGGCACCCACAGCCGCATCGGATTCCAGGGAGCAGAACTGGCGGTCAAAAAGGCCGACGGCTAGCGGTACCTTCGAGGCCGTAACGTGGCTTGGGAGGCTCTTCCGGACTTCGCCGAAGTGCGTAAAAGACACATCCTCGGCCGCCAACCGGCTGATTCGATTTGCTTTGTGAGGAATATAGCTTGCAGTTAATACGTACAATGTTGTACGTACAAATGTTCCAGTTGGAACATTAGCGCGAATGTTCCGGTTGGAACACTAGGCGATTCGGAGGCTCGAATGAGCGACCCTGACCGTGACCTGAGTGACCGTGAACTGGGAATGCAACGCCACATCACGCGTCGTGACTTCCTCAACGGCGTCGCGGTGACGGCAGGGGCTGCCCTTCTGCCCCGGCATCTCCTCGCCACTGGCGTCGTCGATTCCGAGAGGTCATCCGACTACTACCCGCCTGCGCTGACTGGACTACGCGGCAGCCATCCCGGTTCCTTTGATGCGGCGCACGCCTTGCGCGACGGCACCTTCTGGAACACAGCCGGCACGCCGCAAGATACCGGTGAGACCTACGACCTCATCGTCGTAGGTGGTGGTATCAGCGGCCTCTCCGCCGCACACTTCTATCGCAAGCTTGCGGGCCCGAACGCACGCATTCTTATCCTCGACAACCACGATGACTTTGGCGGACACGCTAAGCGCAACGAGTTTCGCGTGGGCAATGCTTTCCGCCTTGGTTTTGGCGGAACGTATTCGATTGAGAGCCCCGCGCCTTACAGTAAAGAAGCGCGCGGACTGATCGAGGAGTTGGGCATCGACGTCGCTTCCTATCCCAGGTACCACGACGCCAAGCTGTACCGCTCGCTGGGCCTGCGTTCGAAGATCTTCTTCGATAAGGAAACCTTCGGCGTGGACCGGCTGGTGCTCGGTCCGCCATCGTTGAAGGGTGGAGAGAAGGACTACGTTGAGTCCACCGATCGAGAGACCTGGAAGCAGTTCCTCGCGGATGCTCCGCTGGCCGCGCAGGCCAAGAGCGATCTGGATCGACTGCGTCACGATGCCAGGGACTACCTGCCCGGCCTCAGTTCCACCGAGAAGAAAGCGAAGCTGGCACGCATGAGCTATGCCAGCTTTCTCAGGGACGTTGCCAAAGTTCATGAGGACGCGGTGAAGCTCTACCAGGCGGTCCTGCATCCCACGTTTGGCTTAGGGATTGATGCTGTTCCCGCGCAAGACGCCTGGGGAGAGGACCTGCCCGGATTCAGAGGCATGAAGCTCGATCCCGCGCCGGGCAGGGGAATGAACCGGGACGCGATTCCGAATGAAGAGGCCGAGAAATACTTCTTTCACTTTCCAGATGGCAACGCGACAATCGCGCGCCTGCTGGTGCGCAAGCTGATTCCGGATGCGATTGCGGGCAACTCTGTGAACGATGTGGTACTGGCGAAAGCAAATTATTCCAGGCTGGACTCGTCTGCTTCGCCTGTGAAGATCCGGTTGAACAGCACCGCGGTGCGAGTGAAGCATGTGGGCGAAGCGGCGATGGCTAGAGAGGTGGAAGTGGCCTATGCGCAGGGCGACAAGGTTTATACCGCGCGGGCAAAGAACTGCATCCTGGCATGCTGGCACGTGGTGATCCCTTACATCTGCGAAGAGCTGCCGCAAAAGCAGCGGGAAGCGCTGGCCTCGGCGCAGAAAGTTCCGTTGCTTTATACGAACGTTGCACTGCGCAACTGGACGTCGTTTCAGAAGTTGAACACGAATGCGGTCTACGCTCCAGGGTGCTACCACACGCGCATGGGTCTCGACCTGGCGGTGAGCATTGGCGGGTATGAATGTGCGCGTAAGCCGGAAGAGCCGATCGTGGTTCATATGATGAAGACTCCGTGCCAGCCGGGCCGACCGGCGCGGGAGCAGCATACTTTGGGGCGGCTTGAGTTGTACGAGACGACGTTCGAAACCATGGAGCGCGAGATCCGGGGACAGTTGGTGCGAACGCTGGGGGCGGGAGGGTTTGATCCCGCGCGCGACATCGCGGCGATTACGGTGAACCGCTGGCCGCACGGTTACGCTTACCAATACAACTCGCTCTTCGATTCGTTCTGGCTGGAGGGGGGCGAGACTCCGTGCGAAGTGGCGCGGAAGACGTTTGGGCGAATCGCGATCGCGAACGCGGATGCGGGGGCATACGCTTACACAGATGAAGCCATCAACCAGGCCTGGCGGGCGGTGGGGGAGTTGAGGAGCTAGTACCGAGTACCGAGTACCGAGTAAACCAGGCTTATATCGATGTAGGTCGATATGCTGATTCCAGCGTGTCGGGCTCCACACGGGCAAGAACGCGCAGGGATGCTTCGACTGCGTAGGATCGTCCTTTGGACGATCCTACTTCGCTCAGCATGACAGGGGCCAACTTGACATGTGTCCGTATTTCTGCAAATATGGAAATATGAGACTAGGGCAGTCGAAGAAGTCCGCCGAGCAGGTCGCCCGATATGCCGACATGTTCTCCGCCATGGGGACGGAGCCGCGACTGCGGATCATGCAGTTGTTGCTGTCAGCCCACCCGGAGGGCCTTGTCGTCGGTGAGATGCAGGAAGAGCTGGAGATCCCAAACTCCACTTTGTCGCATCATCTCGACAAGCTGAAGGCCGAAGGCCTTGTCCAGGTTCAAAGAGAAAGCACCTTTCTCCGCTACACAGCAAACACTGACGCACTGCAGGAACTGCTGCAGTTTCTCTACGCCGAGTGCTGCACTCGCAACAAGGCAGTAAAGCCCGAACAAATTATTCAAATCTGCAGGTAGGAGGGATGGCAATGAGCAGTGTGGATATCAAGGAAGTCGTCAAGGAAAAGTATGGACAAGCGGCCTTGCGAGTGAGCAGCGGCGGGAGTTCGTGTTGTGGGGCGACGGCGAGCAGCGGGTGCGGCGATCCGATCACGTCCAATCTATATAACTCGTCGCAAGCACAGCAGATTCCTGAAGAGGCTCTGCTGGCCTCTCTGGGCTGCGGGAATCCCACGGCCCTGGCGAAGCTGAATCCGGGTGAAATTGTTTTGGACCTTGGTTCGGGCGGAGGTATCGATGTGCTGCTTTCGGCGAAGCGAGTGGGACCGACAGGCAAAGCGTACGGCCTTGATATGACGGACGAGATGCTGGCGCTGGCGAAGGAGAACAAGCGCAGAGCTGGAGTGGAAAACGTCGAGTTCTTGAAGGGTGAAATTGAAAACATACCGCTGCCCGACAACTCGGTGGATGTGGTCATTTCCAATTGCGTGATCAACCTTTCGGCGGACAAGGACCGGGTGCTGAGGGAGGCGCTTCGCGTGCTGAAGCCGGGTGGGCGCTTGGCTGTATCCGATGTGGTGACGCGTGGCGAGATGCTGCCGGAGATCCGCCAAAGTGTGCTGCTGTGGGTGGGCTGCGTTGCGGGCGCTCTCGAGGAGAACGAATACCGTAGCAAGCTCGCGGCTGCGGGATTCGAGAAGATTGAGATTGAGCCGACCAGAATTTATCGGTTAGAGGACGCCCGCGAGTTCCTTTCCGGCCAAAACATCGACGTGGATGCGATTGCGCCGCAGGTGGACGGCAA